>PIXZ01000067.1 GCA_003601605.1 Candidatus Bathyarchaeota archaeon | reverse complement strand
CATTCTAACGCTAGTCTTCTGCTCGTAGTTGGCAAATCATCCATCACATAGCACGGATAAAAAGCCAACAAAGTGTAAGGTATACCCACATCTATTTGACTTATGAACTTGGCAATGTTTTCCACCTCTTCCACATCCACATAACCCGGAACAAGCAAAGTGCTTGCGGAAAGCAGTGGCAGTTCTCGACGCTTTTTGTAGAATTTTTCCCCTATCCTTCGGAAGTTTTCCAGCGTAGGCTTGTTGGAAACTCCGCACAACGCGATGTTTAACGGTTCACTCCAAGCTTTCAAATCAAACTTTATATTGCCGCCGCTTTCTAAGGCTATTTCTGCAGCTTTTTCCGCCAGCCTAGGGTTCATATAGCCATTAGTCTCCCAACAAACACGCAGAATCCGCTTTTCAGCTTTCGCTTTTTCTAGGGCTATGCGGCTTGTTTCAAGGGAATGCGGCATCTGCGGTGAAGGGTCTCCGCCGAAATAGCAAATGCAAGAAACATGCTTATCCACCTTGGATGCTAGGTTTTCTGCGCTTATAACTGGCTTGTGCCTAACTGAAAGGTTGCGGTAATGCCAGTTTTGACAGAAAAGACAGTCGAAACTGCAGGCGCCGTAAAAAACTGCCAGGTTGGAATAGCCATACTCCGCTGTTGGTTTATAGGCATATTGTGGATAGCCAGCTCCTGTGCAGCCTGGACAGAACCACCAGCTAACACAGTTGGTTGGCAAACCATCATAATACCATTCTAAAACGCCCTTTTCTGCGGTTCCGCCGAAACGGGTTAAACGTCCACCCACATTCCAAACAAGTCCACAAAATCCGCTCTTTCCAACGCCGATTTTGCAGTTGTTTGCGCAAACTCCGCACTCTACACCATCACCATCTTTTGGCGGTTCAGCTGGTAAGCCAAATTTGGCGCGAGATTCAGCGTGAACCTTTCTCGTAACAGCCAACGCTTCTTCAGGCTTTTCTCTGACACATTTTAGACAAACACCTAGTTTACTTGAAACGGTTTCCGCTTTTAAGCCGCAAATCTGACATTTTCCCATGAAAACTTCAACATAAAATAGCGTATTAGGAAATATAACCTTTCCAAACTAGCCTTTGCCTAAAGCCTTCTTCACAAGAGCCACCCTTTTACAGAAAGCGCAAACATCACTTGACGAGGGAAAGCCGCAAACTTGACACTTAACAAGAGCGGGTTTCGAAACCACATTCTCAAGCAAGGGTATAAGCTCCAAAAACCTGTTCAAAACTTGATGCCTAAAATAAGGATTATCCCTTGACAAAATCTCTAAAATCTCCGCCCTTTTTCTTACACCCGTCCCGCTGGAATAGGGGCAGTCTATTTCCCTGAAAGGAACATCCCCATACAAACAGTAAAGCAGATTCTCGTTTTCCGAAATCCTAATTAAAGGCTTAACTTTAGAGGCAAACCCTTCCGCTAACGGCGGCAAAACAGGCTTAAGTCTAACAAGCTGGTCCCAGCGTCCATAAAAGAAGTTGTTAAACATTACACCTGCAACGTCATCCAAATTGTGCCCAGTAGCCAAAACGTCAACCCCAGCTTTTCTAGCCAAATCTTCAAAAACATGCCTTTTCACAGTGCCGCAAGCCGAGCAAACTTTTTTCCTAAAAACAGTTTTCCTGAAATCGCTAATCCTTATCCCCAACTCTTTGACAATGTTAAAAACATGCAACTCAACATCCAACATTTTAGTTAACTCTTCAACCTTAGCTTGACAATGTGCTGAATACTTTGGAATGCCGAGGTTAACATGCAAGGCAACAACCTTCAAGTTTGGATATGCTTGCCGCAGAGCGTGAAGAAGAGCTGCACTGTCTTTTCCGCCTGAAACAGCCACACCCACAACATCGTCTTCTTTAAACATGCCAAAATCTTCAACCGCCCCCTTTACCCGCCTAACATAAAAATCCAAGAAACATTTTGGGCAAAGGCTTAACTTGGCATAGGGAATGTGTACTTCAGCACTGGCTGAATGACATTTACCGCATAGAACAGGCACGGTTTCAACCGCCGCCCACAGGCGGGATGATAGCTAAAACGTCTCCGTTCTTCAGCCTAGTTTCAAGCCCGTTAAGAGTTGACGCGCTTCTTCCGTTTATGAGAAACTGTAGAAAACCCTTAACCTTTCCGTCCTTGTCATAAACGTACGCAACAAAGGGTTTTCCATAACGTTCTTTCAGTCTCTCAAGAACTTTATTTACAGTTACGTCTTCTTCAGAAAATTCTAGTTTTTCCTCCCGTTTGCCCGTTAATTCTCGAAGACTTGTGAAGAAACGCACCGAAACTTGCATGTTAACCGCCTAAACAGATTGAAGGATAAGACCAGATTTTAACCCTTATGCAATCAAATATGGTTTTCTCTCAAAACAAAGTAAAAGTTTATATTTCTGTGCTTTTTGCTTATTCCGAATAGTTAAAAGATAATTTTAACTTTAAAGGAGGAACATAAAATGGCATATTTAACTCAAACAGCTTCAGGACAACCAGTCTTAATCTTAAAAGAGGGAACAACCCGCAGCCGTGGAAGGGAAGCTCAAAAAAACAACATTATGGCAGCCCGCGTAATCGGCGAAGTTCTAAAAACAACATTGGGACCTCGCGGCATGGACAAAATGCTCATTGACAGTCTAGGCGACATAACAATAACCAACGACGGAGCAGCAATCCTAGACGAAATAGAAGTGGAACATCCAGCAGCCAAAATGATGGTTGAAATAGCAAAAACCCAAGACGACATGGTAGGCGACGGAACAACCACATCCGTAGTGCTGGCTGGCGAACTGCTGAAAAAGGCAGAGGAACTATTAGACCAGAACATCCACCCAACAATTCTCGTAAGCGGATACCGCAAAGCCGCCCAAAAAGCAATAGAAACAATAAACAAAATCTCCATACCCGTAAACATTGAAGACCGCGAAACCCTTAGAAAAGTGGCTTTAACATCCATGGCAAGCAAAGCTGTAGGTCCAGCAAAAGAACACTTAGCTGAAATCGCCATAGACGCTGTCAAACAAATAACGGAAAAACGTGGAGACCGTTTGGTTGCAGACATAGACAACATCCAAATAATAAAGAAAACTGGGAAAAGCCTCTTTGAATCTCAGCTTGTTCGAGGCTTAATAATTGACAAGGAAGTTGTCCATTCTGGAATGCCTAAAAAAATAGAAAATGCAAAAATCGCACTGCTTGACTGTCCACTAGAAATCGAAAAAACAGAGTTCAGCGCGGAAATACGCATACGCGACCCAACTCAAATGAAGTCTTTCCTAGACCAAGAAACAAAAATGCTGAAAGAAATGGTGGACAAAATTAAAGCTTCAGGCGCAAACGTTGTTTTCTGCCAGAAAGGCATTGACGACATGGCACAACATTTCCTAGCGAAAGAAGGAATCCTCGCTGCCAGACGCGTTAAACAGTCAGACATGGAGAAACTTGCCAGAGCAACGGGCGGAAGAATAGTCACGGATTTGGATGACTTGTCACCGCGAGATTTGGGCGAAGCAGGCATAGTGGAAGAGCGGAAAATAGGCGAAGACAAAATGATATTCGTGGAGAAGTGCAAAGACCCCCGCTCAGTAGCTGTACTATTACGTGCTGGTCTTGAAAGAATGGTGGACGAGGCGGAAAGAGCCATGACCGACGCCTTATCAGTAGTCTCCGACGTGATAGAAACCAACAAAATAGTTGCTGGCGGCGGCGCAGTAGAAATTGAAATAGCCAAAGAACTCCGCGACTATGCCACAAAAGTCGGTGGACGCGAACAACTAGCCATAGAAGCCTTCGCAGACGCCATAGAAGTGATACCGCGAACACTGGCGGAAAACGCTGGGTTAGAGCCTATTGACATAATTGTTGAACTTCGATCAACTCACGAGAAAATTGACGGCAAATACATGGGAGTAAACGTTTTCAATGGAAAAGTTGAGGACATGAACGCTAACGGTATAGTAGAACCCTCCATAGTCAAAGAGCAAGCGGTAAAATCAGCAGCAGAATCTTCATCTATGATTCTTCGAATAGACGATGTAATAGCCGCAACCAAGCCGAAAGAAGAGAAAGGACCTGAAAGACCGTCTGGCGGGGAAAGCGAAGAATATTAAAAAGCCCCAAATTTTTCTGCCATACCCTTTTATCTTTTCAAATCATATTAAAATTTAAACCTTAAAATAACCTCTTTTTTATTTTAAACAGCTCCGGTAGTATAGTCCGGCCAAGTATAGCGGCCTCTCGAGCCGCGGACCCGGGTTCAAATCCCGGCCGGAGCACTTTCTCTTCTGTTGTAAGAATTTATTAAGTCATTAAAGTAAGAGTGTATAGAGCTGAAAGGATGGATTTTATGGTTTAGTGATTGGTGAGCCATAAATTTTATTAAGTGTCGCTATAATCGAAAGTTTAATGGTGCCGTTATAATGGGAGGTTTTTCTGAACGCGAATATAAAGAAAAACTGATCAAATTACGAGAGAAACTGTACGATAAAATCAAGGACGTTCGAAAAGAGTTTTCGAAAATTGAAAAAATCAAGGTTAACGCCCTTAAAAAGAACGATGATATAAAACGTTCCTTAGATCACGATGTTGACAAAATAAGTAAGGATATAGTTAAGTCGAAGGATTTGGCGCCTGAATCAAAGGAAAGACTTCGCGTGGAAATTGAAAGTTTAAAGAAGGAAATTGAAGAGAAATATAAGGAATTGAAGGCTCGCATTTCCGAGACGTTGATACCGAGATAGCAAAATTCTAGTATCTGACGCAAACTTTGCCGCCTAACTCTTCCACCGAAGCCCTCAATTTTTCTATTGCATGTCTCATTCGTTCTTTTACAACTTTTTGCCAGCCTTCAGAGCCGTTGGGAACCTGCACCTCGATAACCCAATAATATTTCTTACTCATTTCGGTATCCTCGACATTGTCAAAGATAATTTCGCTTGAAAACGTATTTAATGTGTGTGAATTTTGAGTATATATCTTTCATATTCTAAAGTCTGATTCAGAATAAACATTTGAAAATACAAGAAGTTATGGTTCTCTATAAAACCTAAAGAAGGATTTATGCGGAAATTTTAAACTGTAAAAGATTAAATTATATATAACTTATTGAAAACGTTTGTCAAAGGATGTAACAGTCTGGGAATATAATGCTGAAAACTGGTAAGAGGGAGCGGTTAGAGCTTTACAAGGACCGGAATACGCAGGTTCTATTAAATAAGTTTATCAGTGGTGAGATAGGCGAGCTTGAACCCGTTTACGATTGTAAGCTGGGTTATCGTTATCCGGTGGTTGAAGCCATTGTGGGAGATGCTTCCGAAGCTGAGGCTTTTCTTAATAGGCTTTACGAGGCGGGGGTTCTTGAAAGAAGACTTTACGATAAAATTATTTATTGTCCAGAGTGTGGTTCTGCAAATATTTCTATCCGTTATTGTTGTCCTTACTGCAAATCTTTTGACATTACCAGAAGCGCTCTTATCGAACATGTTAAATGCGGCTATATGGATGTTGAAGAGAATTTTCGTAAGGGGAACAAGCTTGTTTGTCCCAAATGTCATGAAGAGTTAAAAAAGGAGGATGTAGATTATCGGAAAGCTGGTGTCTGGTGCAGCTGTAAGGACTGCGGCAAAAGTTTTGACATTCCAGTAACAGCTCATTTTTGTAGGGATGGGCATACGGTTTTCACTTTTGAGGATGCTGTCATTAAAGATGTTTATGCTTATCGTCTTCGAGAGGAGGTTAAAGAGGAGGCGGCTGTAGGCTGGTTTTTGATAGCGCCTATCAGAGATTTTCTTGTGGAAAACGGGTTTGAGGTTGAAAGTCCAGCTTTTTTGAAGGGCAAGTCTGGAGCTAACCACATGTTTGATATAGCGGGTTACAAAGGAACCAAAGAGAAGGTTACAGTGATTGATTTGGCAACTTCTA
>PIXZ01000018.1 GCA_003601605.1 Candidatus Bathyarchaeota archaeon | reverse complement strand
CTCGAAAATTTGTCCTTCTTGACGCTTTTCACCAACTTCTACAAGCTCGTTTCCAGTAGCTAAAACAGCAATTTTCGGTTTTTCAAAAACTTTAACTTCTACAATTCCAAGAGCCGCCAACAATCCTAAATGGTGGGGTTTTAAACGAATTCCAGATTTTACAGCCACAGCCCCTTTTGGAACGTCTTCGCCCTTTTTTGAAACATTTTCGCCTGGTGTAACTGAAGTAAAAATTTCTATTTCACCGTTTTTTCTTTTGCAGTTTTCTAACATTATAACGGCGTTCGCACCTTTTGGAATGGGATTTCCAGTCCAAACCTGCTTTGCTTGACCGCTGCCAATTTGGTTGTTTTCTGTTAGTGTAAGCGTTTTGGGTTTAAACTGGTTTACTTCAAAAGTGTCTTCTGCTTTCACAGCGTATCCATCAACAGCTGAACGGTTGAATTTGGGTAAGTCTTCTTTTGCGATTATGTCTTCTGCCAAAACACGGTTTAAAGCTGATTGTACGGGTATAGTAACAGAGGTAGGTTTGACTGTTTTGAGAGCATTAAAGAAAGTTTTTAACGCTTCATCAACTGGTGTCAGTTTCTGAAATCCCTTGAGCCGAACCAAAATGCATACCCATAATGAGCATTACAACCTACATAAAAAGCATATCGCACAAACACTTTCCAATTTATCTAATCTCTCTTTGCAAAATATCTCTCATTTTCACTGCATCCACATCCAAAACCGGGCTTTCACTTATTATTACAGGTCTAAGCTTAAACTCCACTATAACCTTAGCAAGCAAAGTAAAATCGGGTCCATATTCTGCCTCGTCTAAAGTGTGATGGCGTTTTTCGCCTTTTTCCGTAAATTCAACCTTCGTAAAGTGGCAGTGCATGTCTTTGACAGCTTCTGTTCCAAGCCTATTTTCGATTTCCTCAACAACCTTGCGAAAATCCTCTATGGTTCTAAAGCGTCCTTTGTCCCTTGCATGTAAATGTGCCCAATCAATAACTGGCTGCGTCTGCTCTACTTCTTCACAAAGCTTTAAAATTTCTTCAAGGCTCCCGAACTGAGATTGTTTTCCCATGGTTTCTGGACCAATCTTAACCTTTTTAATTCCTAAAGTTTTCATGCTTTCAACAACGTCTTTTAACGCCTCAAGGCAGTTTCTGAAGACTTCTTTTGGTTCTTTTTTACCGTAGAAACCGGGATGAAAAACCACGATGTGAGCGTTCATCCACTCTGCGGCAGTTGCACAGGCAATTAGGCGTTGTTTGCTTGCTTCTATCACATTCTTTTCTCCACAGAAATTTATGAAATAAGAACCGTGGAGGCTAAGCCAAACATCGTGTTTTTCAGCTTCTGAACCAAGCTTTTCAGCAACTTCTCTTTTTATTTGGGGTTTCCCACCCCAGCGGACAGCTTGATATTCGAAAGCGTCAAGTCCTTCCTTCTGCAAAAGTTTAGGGACATCTTCTAACGCGGCTTTTAATCTTCTAAAGGAGGGAGGGACTCCTGCCGGACCAAATCTTGGACGGTCAGCCATAAAACTCCCAATTGCTACTTTCTCTTTCTTTTATATCTGTAGCTTTTCCGTATAACTTCTCCGTAGATTAGGGCTGAGAGGGCTACTATCCAAGCTGCAGCGTTTTGAAAAAACAAATATTTTGATGCATTATCAAGTTCGGTTAACGGCTTTATTATGGCTCCGAGAGCTAGAACAAAATTTCTAAAACTAGGTGCAGCAGCTAATAAAGCGTTGTTTACGGCTGAAAAAACTCCGCCAATGGGCGCTAGGGTTTCTGCTGTTCCTTTTACAAAGTTAAGCAGCGATTGATTGGTTTTGTAGGCATTTGCCACAGTCTGGTAGATTAGTTGTGGATAAGCAAACAAGGAAAACAACAACACAAACGCTAGAAAAACTAGAATCACCGTTAGAGCACTTTTTATGGTGGCTCGTGCGAAATGGATTTTCTGCCAAATATAAGCGATGCTCTTAACGCGTAACAGTCCAGACTTTATTTTTCCAAAAAACTTCCCTGCTTTCTTTGCTTGTTTGGAGGGTGTTCCGCCTTTTCCTTTTCGTTCACCATAGGGTTTTATGGCGAGGTGCTTTGTCAAATAAGCCCACACGCAAGCAATTGTAATCATAACAGCTATGGGCACCAAATGAAAAAGGGGACTAAGAGCTATTGTAAGCGTCCAGTCTATAGATTCAAAACGCCCAGTCCACTGCAAAACAGAGGGGTCTTTAACTCCTATGCTCATAGCGTAGAGAACAACTACATACTCGGTTAACGCTATAGAAAATAAAAATAGGATTATTGCTGTTAACCCTTTCAATGTTGCCCAACGAATTATGAGACGTTTTGAAGGTTTAGAGGTTGCCAACAACTTCCACCATTAGTATAGTTTAATCACAATAAAATAATCTACTAATTAAAAAAGATGACTGTCAAACCACGTTCTAAGGTTGCAAGGGAAATTCGTGCCCGCATTTAGGACACTTAGCCAGTCCACATTGCACAGAAGAGGGACAACCAGAACAAGCAAAGGCTCTACCGTATGCAATGTCAAAAACGAAACCGCATTTAGGACACTTCACTAAATGTTTGGATTGATTTCTCATGAAAACCACATTCTCCTAAGTCAACCATCAAAAAACAGCTAAAAAAGTTTTCCACCAAAAAATTCATAAACCAATTTTAAACGCAAATCATTTTGGGAGGGGCTGAATCTCCAGCATTAAGACGCTGTCCGACCCGTCGCACAGCTGTGAGGTTTTCGAGCCCCTCCCTCCGTTATTAGGGCAGTTTTTGCTATTTTGAAGGGAGAAAATGGGGAAATTGCAGATAAATATTAAAAGAAAGCATTTCTAAAGTTTAGAAACGGTGGCTAATATGTCGGTTAAGCGTCATCCTACCAAATACTTGGGTGAAGAATATCAACGCTTAGTCCGCGAGAACTTAAACTGGGAACTTAAGATTTTGGAGAGCGCTAGCGAACCAGAATGTATAGTAAATGGCAAAAAAGTTCTGATGCTCTGCGCAAACAATTATTTGAACCTTGCAACCCATCCGAAAGTCGTTGAAGCCATGATAGAAGCTACAAGAAAATACGGTGCAGGCGCTGGCAGTGACAGATCAATTTCTGGCAACATGGTGGTGCATGAGGAACTTGACCGTCGTCTCGCAAAATTCAAGAACGCGCCAGCTTCTCTAACATTTCAAACAGGCTTCATGGCTAATGAAGGGGTTATTCCACAACTCGCGGGTAGAGGCGACTTGTTTGTTTCTGACGAGCTTAATCATGGATCAATCATAGACGGTGTAAGATTAAGCCATGCTGACAGAGCCATATACAAACACAAGGATATGGAAGACCTAACCCGCGTTATGGAAGAAGCAGAAAAACATGACCCTCCCTATAATCACATATGGATTCTAACAGACGGAGTTTTCAGCATGGACGGAGACACAGCGCCGTTGCCAGAAATAGCCAAAATAGCAAAGGAACATGGCGCCGGAGTCTACGTAGACGATGCCCATGGTGAAGGAGTGTTAGGTGAAGGTGGAAGAGGCATTGTGAACCATTACAAGCTTAGACGAGACGAGATACATGTGGAGATGGGAACTTTTTCAAAAGCTTTCGGCGTCATCGGCGGGCACATTACTGGCGAGGAAGACCTTCGCAACTTTGCCTATAACAAGGCGCGAAGTTGGCTGTTAAGCGGAGCAGTTCCGCCGGGCGTTGCCGCCGCTTGCATTGCGGCTATAGATGTTTTGGAAACCGAAACGCAACATGTTAGAAGAGTTTGGGAGAATCGTAATCACCTTCTTGACGCTTTGCAAGATGCAGGATTCGACACTGGAAACACTGAAACACCAATAATCCCTGTAATGTGTGGCAAGAGCAAAACTGCAAAAGATTTAGCTGACTATTTATGGGCTAAAGGAATATTCGTTCTGCCAATTTTCTATCCTATGGTTCCGAGAGACAAAGCCAGAATAAGGGTGCAACTCTGCGCAAAGCACACAACCGAACAGCTTGACAGAGCAATGGACGCCTTCAAAGAAGGCGGCAGAAACCTAGGAATAATCTAAACTTAACACTTCCCCGTATTTCTTTATTTTGTTGCTAAGCCATGAGCATAATTAAGAAGAAACAACAGCTACGCGAAAAAATATGGCGTGAAATGGAAGTTCGTAAAATAGCGGTTTTTCCCCTACCTTGTAGAGGTAGAATTCCAAATTTTGTCGATGCGGAAAAGGCGGCAGAAAACCTAAGAGGGATAGGGGAGTGGAAAAAGGCAAATGTGGTGTTTGTTAATCCTGACTCCCCTCAGCGTAAAGTAAGAGAGAACGCCTTGAAAGATGGAAAAACTCTTGTGATGGCTTCTCCACGTCTAAGACAAGGTTTCATTTTGATTGAACCAGAAAAAGTGAAGGGTAAGGAAAAATCTGCTTCAACGATAAAAGGCGCCATGAAACTTGGAATCGCAACCCAAAGCTTCCCAAAACCAGACTTGATTGTGGAAGGTTCTGTAGCAGTTGACCATTATGGGCATAGGCTTGGTAAAGGGCACGGTTACGGAGATACAGAAATAAGATTGTTAAAAGACAGGTTTGGAGAAATTCCAATAGCCACAACGGTTCATGACTTGCAAGTAGTGGAAAATGTTCCAGCAGAAGAAAATGACGAAAAAGTCACAATAATAGTAACGCCGACAAGAATCATTAGAGTTTCATAACGAAAAAAGAGGCATCCATTCCAATTATTTAATGCAGCCTGTCTAAGGCTTTTTCTGCATACTCTAATCCAAGACGCTTAAGCGTTTCTGGTTTCGGTATTCCATTTTCGTCCCAGCCAACTGCTTCATAATATCGCATTACTTCCTTTCTGACTTCCGCCTTTTCCACACTTTTTCCCTTGTAAGGTCCAGAAGGCAATGGTTCATAGAATCTCGGTGGGTTATCATCGTGAACTTTCGGGTTCCATTTGAAGTCTGGACCGCCTAACAAAAGCATAATCCTTTGCAGTTGCAGTATTTTCATGGCTTTGTTGTTAACCCAATCTTCTTGAGTTAGTTCTATGCCCGTTACAGCCTTGTAAAAGTCGAATTTCACCTGTCGTGGCACTCCGAAAATGTTGAAGTAGCAGTAAACTGCTGAATCGTTAAAAATCATGACCAGTTCGCTTCTAAAATCGTCCAGTGGAAGACACGCGGTTGACGTGTGGTCTCCGCCTTGAACTGAGCATGCGTAAGAATAGATTTCTGGATAGTCTTTTCTGCTGCGGATTCCGTGGGCACCTATTCCTATACCCTTTGATTGAACTGCATACTGTAAAACATCCCGTTTCTTCTTTTCACCAATTTTTAAGGCAGCACGATAAGTGCCTTCAGCAAGTAAGTCGCCTACTCCTTCTCTAAACGCAATTTTTTTGGCAAGAGCTGCAAAAGCTTCTACATCGCCCCATTTAAGCTCCAAACCGTCCAAATCTTCCTTTGTTAAAATGCCTCTTTGAAACAGTTCAGCGGCAAAACCCATAACGTTGCCTGTTTGTATGCCGCATAGACCTAAATCGTCAATTAGGCATGCTAGAAAAACGTTTTCTTCTGGAGTGAAAACGCCGAGATTTGTGCCTAAATAGGCTTGTAATTCGTAGTCTGGGTTGTCGGTTATGGCTCCTTTAAACTTTCCCTTCTTAACTACAGCCACTTTAAGACATGTAGTTGGACAGCCAAAATCTCCCCAATACTGTTTCACCCAAACCCTATTTTCAAACTGGTCCACACCAAAACTTTTCTCGTCATGCCACTCTTCCTGCCAATTTCGAACAGGTTCAGAGCTTGTCTTGGCGCCTACGCTGTAGCCAGCAGAACCAGTACCCCAACGTCTCCACAATTCGCTTTCATAAACCTCTTCGCAAACAGTGTGAATAAGCTGTTTCACCTTCTCCATATCCGCTACTTCGGGAAGCGGTCCAGAACCTTTAACAACAACAGCCTTCAATTTTTTGGACCCCATAACAGCTCCATAGCCGCCATAGCCAGCAGCATGTGTCCACTTTGCAGCGACAACTGCGGTGCGAACCTTGTTTTCCCCGGCAGGACCAATGTATAGAATTGCGGGTTCTTTCCACTCGCCTTTTTGGGGAAAACGCTCATGCAAAAGTTCTCTACATTCTTTAGTTAGAACTGCAACCGTCTGTTTGGCGTCCTTCCCCCAAATACGTGCAGCATCTCGGATTTCCACATCAGAATCCTTAACAAATATGTAAACTGGTTTTTCCGCTTCGCCAGCAACTATTATGCCGTCATACCCAGCGCATTTCAACTCAACACCGAACTCTCCAGCCACGGTGGAGCCGACAACACCGTTGCTTTGAGGCGACTTGCCAGAAACACATGTTCTTCCACCCGGGAAAAATCCTGTTAAAGGTCCAGTTAAGAATAGGAGAAGATTTTCTGGCGCCAAGGGGTCTGTTTGTTCCCATTTACTGCCAAGTCTGTCCCAGAGGATTTTTGTTGCTAAACCTCTGCCGCCCACATAATCTTTTAAGATTTCATCGCTGAATTTGGTTTCCGAAATTTTTCCACTTGAAAGGTCTATTTCTAAAAATTTTCCAGCATAACCCTTAATCATAAGAACTCCTCTCCTTTCTCTCCGTAAATTTTTACAACCAAATCGCGAGTTATTTCTTCTGGTTTCCGTGCATAAAGCCCGTAAGAATAATCCTTTCTTGGAACCACACGAAGCACGTTCCATGAACCTTCTTGACAGACTTTAACACACTGAGGGTCGCCGTTGCACAAGTCGCAAATTAGAATGTGATTTTCTGTAGGATGCATGTGGGGAATTCTGCCAGGGCAAGCGTCAATACACTGTCCACAGGCAATGCATGCATTTTCGTCAACTAAAACCGCGCCGGTTTCATCGCTTACTGACAAGGCATTAGCTGGACATGCTTTTACACACGGGTAATCTTCACATTGAGCGCAGAAATGGGGAAACTCTACGCCTGGAACAAGCATAAAAACTCTTATTCGCGAGGCTTCAGGCCATATGCGGTTTTCATGCCAAAGTGAACATGCAATTTCGCATTTTCTGCATCCGCTGCATTTTGAAAAGTCTCTTGCTATCCAGATTGGTTCTTTTTTGGTTGCCATCTCCCTATTTTTCTCCAAAAGTTTGAAAAATGATTTGAGAGTTTAAGCAATTTAAACATGACGCTCTTTTTTTGTAAAAAGTTCTTTAAGCTTGACCTTCTAAATCAGAAGAGAAGGAGAAGGATTTAGTGGGATTTTCAGAAATACTTCAGCAAATTTCCAAGTGGATGGAAAATCTGGCTCTTCAATATGGCTATTTCGGAATTTTTCTGATAAGCCTACTAGGAGCATCGTCCATAATTTTTCCAATACCTTACACAGTTATCATTTTTACTTTGGGAGGAACTTTTGAGCCTTTATGGATTGCCGTTGCGGCAGGATTAGGGTCTGCGATAGGCGAGTTTTCCGGATATTTATTAGGGTTTGGCGGTAGAAAAGCTATAAGCGAAAAGTATAAGCGAAAAATGGAGTTTCTCGTAAAAGTTTTTGAAAGATATGGATGGATTTCCATTTTTGTTTTCGCATTGACACCATTACCCGATGATTTGCTCTTTATCCCGCTGGGCGTCATGCGTTATGGTTTTTTGAAGGCTTTCATTCCAGCTATAGCTGGGAAATTCTGCATGAACCTTATTGTGGCTTATAGCGGACGTTTTTCATTTCAAATAATAAAAACCATTTTCGGTGTGGAAAGCGACTGGATATCTGCCTTAATAAGTATGATTTTGGCGATAGCCTTATTGATTATAATTTTCGTTTTAATGTTTAAAATAGACTGGGAGAAACGTTTCGGAAAATACGTAATAAAAGAGGAAGATAGCGGCCAAGCTGATGAAATACAAGACAGTGCCCGATTTTGACATACTGGTCATAACTGCAATGTTGTTTACAGCCATATCTTGCAAAAGAAACAAGAAATAGAATTAAAAACCACCAAGTACAAACTTATGCATAGCCGTTTAAGGTGATGTTCAAAATTGGTTAAGTGGGAATATAAGGTAATTTTGATAAAGACGCAGATTCGTTCAGACCATTTCCATGCTGACAGAAAACCCGTCATAGAAAATGTTCAAAATGACCTGAACGTCCTAGGCAGAGAAGGGTGGGAACTTGTCAGCGTCCAAAACATTAGGCTACCAGACGAAAGAATGTTCACCGTAGCCTACCTCAAAAGACAAAAAGAAAGCTAGCGCACACAAATAGATGGAAACTCATTACCTAGTTTCCAGAGATATAGGCTTTCAGTCTTTCCGCAAATCGTTCAGGCTCTTCAACAGCTTCTCCATCCCACAACAAATATGGAAGCGCCCAAGCATCTGTAAAGCTTGAAGCTTGTATCCCAGGTCTACTCATAATCCTCAGGTTTACATCAAAATAGTCCAGATGCTCGTCCACTGGACCAGAAAGCAGTATGGCGTTGAAGCTTGTGTAGCCTTCTTTTTGGTAAAAGTTTAGAATTTTTGTCATTCCATGGGCTATTCCTTGCCATTCTTTATCTTCCAATTCTAAAATGTTGGATTTTCCTCTAACTACTGCTTGAACTTCATTTAGTCCCCTCAAAGGCGCAAAAGGAACAAGCCACTCCACATTGTTTATTTCAAAAAGATACCTCTTGCTTTTTCGCTCCTCTGAAACAAGTTCTGCCCAGTAGCTTGCTCTATGGCTTTCAAAGTAGGTTTTACTCTTTTCTAGTAGCAATCGCACCAGATAGAAGGGTCTATCTCTTGCTAAAACTTGCATGTGTGGATGAACTATTGATGAACCAGCTGGCGGCAAATAATTGAAAATAAAGGCGGGAAAATTAATGGAAGGCTCCACTTCTTTAAGCCGCTTTAGATATGTGGTGGCGCCTTTGAAACCATTAAAAAGGATTTCAGGCGTGAACTCTTCAAGCTTTAGATAGTGTTCTTTTGATAAGACTACTAGGACGCTTCGCTCTGCATGCCCCAAAAGGTTTGGAATAACAACAGCATTACCAACAAAGATTCTGCCTTCTTTGAGAAAATCTTTAGGAAACATTGGAGTCTTAGTTTTTACATTCTCTGGACAGAATGGACAGTTTACTCTCGTTTTTTCAATAAGCAAATTAAGCAGTTCCTTATCTGAAGTTAGAAATTTGCTTATGTAGTTCAGCATCCCACCGATAACCGTTGTGTTTCTTCCAGTCAGCGGGTCAGTTCTATATTCAAAAGTTAATGTGCCTTCTTCAAAATTTTTTAAAGGGTTTAAAATTCTCGCGTGTTTAACGGTTTTCTCGAGTTTTAACATGACAACTCATCTCTTTATTTTTCACCGCACCAATCAAGGCTTATGCAAGATGCAGATTAATTCATTTCGCATTTTCCATATGAATTCCTTGGAACAGTATTTTGATAAACAACAAAGAAGGACAAATTGAAGTTCTTCAGAAAACGTAAATAGCTTTAAAACTAAAAGACATAAGAGTCAAGTGAAAACTTTGAGAGTTATAACCGATTTACATATTCACAGTCGTTACAGTAGGGCTACAAGCCAAAAAATGTGTATAGAGGAAATTGCCCGTTTTGCTAAGATTAAGGGTTTGAATCTTGTGGGAACTGGAGACTTCACACATCCAAAGTGGCTTAAAGAACTTCAAGAAACTTTGATTCCCGACACGGAAACCAGCCTTTATAGAGTGGCTAAAAACCCTGAATTCCCCGTTCATTTTATAATAACTACAGAAGTAAGCACTGTATTCTCTTTTCAAAACGAAATTAAAAAAATTCACCACGTAATCCTAACACCAACAATAGAAACAGCAGTTCAAATAAACGAAAGACTGTCAAAATATGGCAACTTGTCAGCAGATGGCAGACCAACACTAAACATGACTGCGCCACAACTAGTTGAAGAAGTAATGGAAGTTTCCAGCCAGAACATGATTTTTCCCGCTCATGCGTGGACGCCGTGGTTCAGCATTTTCGGCGCCTTCAGCGGCTTCAACAGCATAGAAGACTGTTACCAAGACATGACAAAACACATTCACGCTTTAGAAACTGGCTTGTCTTCAGACCCGCCCATGAACTGGCGACTGAGCAAACTTGATAATTTCACTTTGGTTTCAAACAGCGACAGCCACAGTTTTTGGCCTTGGCGTATTGGACGAGAAGCCAACGTGTTTGAGCTTGAAAGACTTAGCTACAAGGAAGTTATAGATGCTATACGCTTGAAAGATAAAAATCGTTTCAAATTTACGATAGAAACTAATCCAGCATACGGCAAATATCACTGGACAGGCCATAGGAACTGCGGAGTTGCGCTTTCTCCTCAAGAGGCGATTAAACTTTCGAATATTTGTCCCGTTTGCCGTAGAAAACTCACTAAAGGTGTGGAACAGCGAGTGGAAGAGTTGGCTGACCGTCCCTTAGGGTTTAAACCCCAAGGAGCCATAGATTTTATGCATTTGCTGCCGCTTTCCGAGATCATTGCCACAGTTTTAGGTGTAAATTCGCTTTCAACTCAACACGTTTGGAACGTATATAATTCGCTCATAGAAAAGTTTGGCAACGAATACAACGTGTTAATTGATGTCCCAAAAGAAGCGTTAGAAAACGTCGTGGAGGAAAAGATAGCTGAAGCCATAATTCGTGTAAGAGAAAATCGCATTGACGTGTCGCCTGGATATGACGGGGTGTATGGGCGGATAATAATTTTCAAGGAGAATCTCCACAAAGTGAGTGCGCCTCAAAGAGTTCAACAATTAAACCTTACTGATTTTATGTGAACATTGGTGTTTTCTATGTTTTGTGTATGTGTGTAATACGGGTAGACGGAAAAGCTTATTAAGTCGCAATATACAAGATAAGTATCTGTGTGAGGGTTCAACATTGAAACACATGATACAGCATTCAAGCAGAAAAGAGGATAAAATTTGCAGGATAATAGATAAGGTCTTAAACCAGGTGTTTGGGAAGGAGGCAACTCTTCTGATTTATAGGTATCTTGAGAGTAATTATTCTGTTAAACGCGATGAAATAAGTGAAAAAATAGATCTGTTTACTAAGGGGTTGGAAGATTTCTTGAGAACTGGTGCTTATGCTATTGAAAGGAAGATTTTGGAAGATGTTTACTCAAGTTATGGTTTGCTGCGGAGATTAGAGCTGGAGAAGGCGCAGCAGGAATATGATTTCGCTGGCCAAATAAGATTGCTTACAAGGAAAGCCTAAAATTTACCTTAATTTTCAATTTTTAAACGTTTGACAATTAGTATTTTATGGTTTTCGTAGTTTATGATAACGAGAAAGCTTGACTTTGGGGAGTTTTTTGTGTTAAAATTGACTACCCCCTCCCTCTAGTTTTTCAAAACATTCTGGTTTCTAGTTCGCAGCTTTAACAATAGTTAAGATTAGCTAAAAGATGGAAAACTATAAAGGACTAAAATGTAGGAGGCGGAAGTATAAGTTTAAAAACCTATTTTGTAAGCCTAAAGGGAAGACCACCAAAAAGCATTAACATTTGCCTAACTTCAGTTAAAATGTTCCTTATGGAAATGGCGTAGAGCTTTCAGCTTTATTATACACGGTTCACCCACACGTCTTAAGAAAGTTTTTCAGAACAAGAATGGCTACGGTTGTGCCCATTGACGTTGTAGAGGCTTTAATGGGCCATAAGGGATACTTAACAGAGGTTTATAGGCGAACACACGCTATTAGTCTTCACGCAAGCTGAAGAAATCTCAAAGCTTAAGCTTGAAATCGAAGAACATAACAAGCAACTCCAAATCCCAATCAATGTCTTAGCAACATAAAACATGGAGTTAAAGACGCAAATCAAATTCTTAATGGAAAAACTTGAAGGGTTAGAAAATACTGTGAACACGCTTATTTCAAGGCTCAGTCTGCAAATTGATAACGAGGCCCTTTCAAGCGCTAAAAAATTAGCTAGAAAACTGTCGGAGAAATATCAGGTGAAGAGAATTCTGAGGCCGTATCAAGCTAAAACTTAAAGGGTTTTATGTTATTATATCATAACGGAAACTGAAATGTTTAATCCAGAGTTAGACACTCTGGGGACGTGTCACCGCCCAGCCCTAATTGAAGGCCAGAAAGAGAACTTAACCAAAAATGAGGGAGAAACTGATAGAGGATAGGCATAATCTATCTGGTAAGATGAAGAAAATGAAACCAAGAAACAAACATGTAGTGTTAGCGATAATATTAAGCTTCCTTATATTTTCATTACCTATCACACGTGCAATTGCTGTTGGAGACCTTCTCCGACAGCCGAGAGTATACAAGTTTAACTTTGATACCAAGATAGAGATCGGTAGGGAAGAATATTTTCTAGAACGTAATCTTGTAGTAACAGAATGGTACCACAATAATACGAGAAAAATCTTTGCGACAGGAAGACTCCATAGCTATGGAATTCGAGTAAACATTACGAAATTCACCAAGATAGTGAAAGAAAAGACAACTGTAAAGCCTAGGACAGTATTTCCAGGTAAATACTATTGGGATGGTTTATTGTTTCTACCTGAAGGAAACAACGGAACCCATTGGGTTAAGTATGACCATGATGATAACTACGATACCTATCATCCACAAGAATGGTACACACATTGGAATTTGACGGGCAATAGTAAAAATCATGTTCATCTTTCATACCAAGAAGTTCAAGACTGGAAAGCAGACACGAGTAGAACAGCCGATGTACTTGCTGGGATATTAGGAGGAGCAGCCGCTGGCACGGAATTGTTAATAGCAGTTGCTATGTACCTTGGTTGTACAGTTCCCTTGGTGCTCCCAATTTTGGCAGCTGTAGCAGGTCTCTTAGCAGTGATAGTATGGGCAAAGGGATACTTGATGGTTACATGGATTGAAGATGTTGTTGAGGCAGCACATGGAGATGGATGGTGTTGGTGCTGGTCATTAGAACGTTATTATTGGTATTCTTTGTGGACGTATTTTCATTGTCCTTGGCTTCTGCGTGTTCATGAAACTCAATGGTGGATGTCTTGGGGAGCGGAACGAGACGAACCAGAACTTATTGAGGTTCAATGGAGCATTGGAATATGGCATCTTCCAATGGGTGGAAGGGAGTGTCGTCGTCTGTGAAAGGTGAGAAAACGATAAAACCGAATTGGAGTCAAGGGATCACAATCTTTCAGATTCTGATGTTTTTCCTCGGAATATTTATTGGAAGCGTCTTCGGACTAAGATGTAAGCGGGCATTTGAATACGGACAGGTATATAGGATATCTCCGTGGGATCAAGAATTACTGAATTCTTTAGGAATAAGTTCTTATCCTCAGTTATTGATCAATGCTTTTATTGTTTCCTTCATTGCTTCTCTTGTAATTCAAGGAACGATTTTAGGGATTCCGCTAATCCAACTTCGCAAGAAGAAATATGCAAAGAAATCATATTTCAGCATGATCGTCATGCTAGTACTATACATTGACTGGTTCTTCTTTGGTATACTCCTATGGGAGATTGCTACAGACATTAACCCAACTTCAAGAGTAATCTCAACGCTTTTTAGCTTTATCCCTGCAGGAATTGTGATTGGTGGACTAATAGCTAAAGCAATCGTTAATCTAGTGCCCCTTGTCTGGGGATACATTGTACTCCCAGGATTTAATGATAAAACGCTGTATCTAATCAAACACAAGGTTAAATCGTCAACACCTGTTGAAGCTGGATGAAGAGGGTTAACCTCTGACCATATCCCCCCTTTTTCTTTTTCCTTCACATTCTCAAGCTCAACTTCCGTGTGTTAAGCCACTTTAACGGGGTCGTTGTGGAAAACCAGCCTTCCCCCTTTATGCTTGAACAATTCACATGCTTCTGATGCCGCGATAACGTTTTTCCGGCAACCCATACCCCTATGAGCAGAAACAGATCGAGAAGGAATTTTCTCAAGATTGCCTAAAAAGTATGTTGTGGAGAGTGATTAGCATAGCAGAAAAAGAGAGAGAAGTTGACGAGGTTCAAATACGAATCGAAGAAATTATTTCCGGGATACGAAACATTAGGAGACCTTTTCGTGAGAGAAGGCGAAAGATATTGACGCGCTACTTAGCTCTCTAGAGAAGCGAGCTTATGAACGCAGAAGGAGCTTTTACAATCTTGGCGAAGAGGAAACTCAGCTAAAGTTAAAGCGGGAAATCGCAGATTAGCCCATAAGGAATGCTGGGATAAGACTTTTACGGTTGATGTCTTCGGTTGTGAGGGAACTTGCTTGTTTTGAACCATAACGATTTTATAATTGTCTCTCTGAATATTTCCTCTTTAAATTAAATGTTAAAGAAGGATGTACAACTATTGAAGGATGTTTTATGTAAAGTCGTAGATGTTGCCGTCCAAAAGTTTGACGCTGAATATGTTGAGGTTAGGGCTCAAAAGCTTTTTAAAACCATGCTTACCGTTAAAGAAGGCACTGTTGAAGCGGCAAAACAGGGAATTGAAAATGGTGCTGCATTGCGGGTTCTTGTGAATGGTGCTTGGGGCTTTGCTTCTGTCGGAACTTTAAATGTTGAAGCTTTAAGCGAGGCAGTTTCTGACGCGTGTAAAATGGCTAAAGCCGCAAGTTCAAGACTTAAAACGCCGATAAGTCTTGCAGAAGCTGAAGCTGTTGAAGATAAGGTTGTTGTTAAGCCACATAAAGACCCTTCAAAAATTCTGGTAGAAGATAAGATAAAGCTGACAACAGATATCAGCGACATTGTATTAGGCTATGATAACCGCGTCAAAAGCTGCACTATAGACTATCTGGATTTGACTGGAACAAACTTCTTCATAAACAGCGAAGGCACATACATCGAACAGGACAAGCTTTACGTCTGGTCGCGAATATTAGCCACAGCTAAAGAAGCAGACATTTTCACTTTCAGCCGCGAAGAAGTAGGTTCAACCGCTGGATACGAAGTGTTTGACAAGGAAACTCCAGAAGTTGTGGGTGAAAGAGTTGCAAAACGGGCGGTTGAACAGTTAAAGGCTAAATCTCCAAAAGGTGGAGCGTTCCCAGCAGTTTTAGGACCCAACGTTGTCGGAGTTTTTGTTCACGAAGCCTTCGGACACTTGGCAGAAGCAGACCTAACATTGTCAGGCTCCGTATTGCTGAACAAGCTTGGAAAGAAAATCGCTTCAGACGTTGTAACTTTCTACGACGACGGCACAATAAGTGGAGCTTTCGGCTCCTTCAAATATGACGATGAAGGGGTTCCAGCACAAAAAACTCTTCTAGTAAAGGACGGAGTGGTTGTCGGGTTAATGCATAACCGTGAAACCGCCAAAAAGTTCAAAACGCAACCAACAGGTAATGCCAGAGCTGAAGATTTCAGAGTAGAACCCATAATCCGCATGCGCAACACTTTCATGGCGCCAAAAGACCATTCCTTCGAAGAATTATTAGAAGACATAAAATTCGGCTACTACTTCAAAAGCTTCAGAGGAGGGCAAGCAAACCTCAATGGCACTTTTCAGGTGGGCATCCAAGAAGCCTACGAAATCGTCAAAGGCGAACTAGGCGAACCAGTAAGAAACGCTTCAATAAGCGGAAACACTCTTGAAACCTTGCTTAAGGTGGATGCTGTTGGAAAAGACTTTGAACTTTGGCCTGGAAGATGCGGTAAAGGGCAGACCGCCTTTGTATGTGATGGTGGTCCACACGTAAGGGTAAGGGAGGTTTTGGTGGGTGGCAGTGCTTAAACAAGACGAAATATTAAGTTTGATTGAGGAAACGGTTAACGCTGCCTTAAAGAAGGGTGCAGATGAGGCTGAAGCCTTCGCGTATCAAGGTCTCACAACCAACGTTGTTATTGAGCGCGGTCAAATCGCAAAAAGTTCGCGAAT
>PIXZ01000017.1 GCA_003601605.1 Candidatus Bathyarchaeota archaeon | reverse complement strand
ATTCCTTGTTAAGAGTTATGGCGTTGTAGGGACAAACTTTCACGCAAAGTCCGCATGCCTTACATTTTTCAGCAAAATATATGGGCGTGATGGCTTCAACGGTTACTTTGCCTTTAGCCATTAAAATCCCCGCTCTGGCGGCAGCAGCACTTGCTTGCGTAACGCTGTCTTTGATATCTTTGGGAGCTTCAGCGCAGCCGGCGAAGAAAATTCCGCCCGTAGCGGCATCCACTGGTCGAAGTTTTGGATGAGCTTCCATAAAGAATCCGTCTTGAGTTCTGGAAAGCGTTAGCAAACGTTGGATTATTTCACTGTCTTTCCTTGGTTCTAAACCCACGGAGAGAATTACCATGTCGGCGTTTATTTTGTAAATTTCCTTTAGCAGCGTGTTTTCGCCTATAAGCCACAAATTATTCGTTCGTTTATCCTCTATTATTTCAGATGGTAATCCTCGAATGAATTTGACGCCTTCTTTTCTAGCTCGCTTATAAAGGTCTTCAAAGCCTTTTCCATAAGCCCGTATATCCACATAAAACACGTAGATTTCTGTTTCAGGCCAATGTTCCTTAATTAATAAGCTATCTTTAATCGTGTTCATACAGCAAACGTTGCTACAATACCGTCTTCCCACTTTGTCAGAGCGAGAGCCTACACATTGAACAAAAGCTACACGTTTCGGAATCTGCTTATCACTTGGCCTTATTAGTTTCCCTCCAGAAGGCCCTCCAGCATTAATAAGTCTTTCAAATTCAAGAGATGTTATCACATTTGGGTATTTGCCATAACCATAGTTTGGTAATGCCGATGGGTCAAACACGTCGGCGCCTGTTGCCACAATTATGGTGCCTACTTCAAGCTCCACCGTTTCGGGTTTCATTTCAAAATCTATTGCTTCTCTTTCGCATGCCTTTATGCATTTGTCGCATACGATTACACCGTCTTTGTTTAAGCATAAATTCATGTCTATTATGTAGGTGGACGGAACTGCTTGTGCAAAAGGCGTGTAAATGGCATGTCTTATGGCTAGCCCAGCATCAAACTCGTTAGGCGCGGTTATTGGGCATACTTCTGAGCATTCTCCACAAGCAGTGCAGTCGCTTTTAACGTATCTTGGTTTTTTCAGCACTTTCACACGGAAGTTGCCAATGTAACCTTTTACATCTATTACTTCGCTGTTAGTCAACAATTCAATGTTCGGATGATGCCCCACATCAGACATTTTAGGAGCAAGAATACAAATGGAACAGTCCATGGTTGGAAAAGTTTTATCTATTCTCGCCATCATACCGCCGATGCTTGGCTCCTTCTCCACCAGATAAACCTGATAGCCCGTGTCAGCCAAATCTAAAGCTGCTTGTATTCCCGCCACTCCACCGCCTATAATCAGAGCTTTTTTTAATATGGGCACTTCGATTTCTTCTGCTGGCTTAAGCAGAGCGGCTTTAGCTACAGCCATTTTAACAAGGTCTTTAGCTTTTTCCGTTGCAGCTTTACGGTCGTGAAGGTGAACCCAACTGCATTGTTCGCGTATGTTAGCCATCTCAAAAAGATACTTGTTTAATCCCGCTTCTTCGCATGCTTTTCTAAAGGTTGGTTCATGTAAACGCGGTGAACATGAGGCAACAACAACACGGTTAAGCCTATGCTCCTTAATGTCATTTTTAATCATCTCTTGCCCTTGATCTGAACAAGTGTAACGGTTGTCTTTTGCCAATACAACATGAGGCAAAGTGGCGGCAAACTTTGCAACTTCTTCACAGTCCACAGAACCCGCAATGTTTAAGCCGCAATGGCAAACATAAACGCCTATACGAATTTCTTCCTCAACTTTTTTAGATGTCGTTTTATTTTCTGCCATCCGAATCATCCTCCCAAAGATTCCAGATATTTTTTAATAGATTCTGCAGCACGCTTTCCAGCGGCTATTGCTTCAATAACTGTTGCAGGTCCGGACACAACATCGCCGCCAGCAAAAACGCCTTTAAGGCTTGTTTCCATAGTTACCGGGTTAACACACACGGTGCCGTTTTCGTTCAGTTCAATTTCTTTAGGTAAAAATCCTATGTCTGGAGTCTCGCCTATGGCCAAAATAACCTTGTCAGCTTCTCGTTTGAACTCTGACCCTTCCACTGGTATGGGTTTTCTTCTACCCGTTTCATCTGGTTCTCCTAATTCCATATGGATACATTCGATGGCTGAAACCTTTCCATTTTCTCCTAAAATTTTCTTAGGCGCAACCAGAAACTCAATTTTTACGCCTGCTTCTTCTGCCTCTTTAACTTCCCAAGGGTTTGCAGGCATTTCCTCTTTTGAACGCCTATACAAAATTGTTACTTCTTTTGCTTCCAGTTCCAGAGCGGTTCTTGCAGCGTCCACAGCTACATTTCCACCGCCGATAACAACGACATTCTCTCCAATTGTTTTTATTTTGCCTAAATTGGCGTTCCACAAAAACTCTAGGGCGTGAACTACGCCTTCCAAGTTTTCTCCCTCAATCTTTAACTTTCGGCTTTTATGGGCGCCAGCCCCGATGAAAACAGCTTTGTATTCTCCCTTCAATAAGTCTTCAAAACCTAAATCTTCACCAACCTTCACGCCAGTTTTTATTTCTACACCCAACTCCCTTAAAAGTTGAACCTCTTTAGCTAGCACGCTTTTAGGGAGACGATATTCTGGGATGCATTTACGCAGCATACCACCAGCTTCTGGAAGTGCTTCAAAAATTGTAACGCTGTAGCCTTCTTTTGCAAGTTCAAAAGCCACTGTAAGCCCAGCAGGTCCAGAACCTATGACAGCCACTTTATGTTCAGAAGCTTTAACCGCCTTTTCCTTTTCTTCTAAAGATTCCATACGCATTTTTTCTATTTTCTTTAAGACTTCGTTTTTGTCTATTCCAGCACGTTCAGGATGGAAACAGACTAGGGTTGTTACGGTGGGTAGGGGAATTTGGTTAACGATTTTCTGAACGGCTTTATCCAGAGGTTCTAGAAGTCCATGTTCTACTGCTTTTGCTTTTAGGAAAAGGAGAATTTCGGGTATCTTTAAGCCTTGAGGGCAACGTTTATAGCAACGGTAACACCAGGCGCAAAGCCATAGCTCTTCTGAGTTTAAAACTTCTTCAGGATTCAGTAGAATTTTTTCCAATAACACTCTTGGGTTGTAGCTTTTTCCCAATAATTCTGCCATAGAACAGCTTGCCGTGCAAATGCCACATTCAAAGCAGTACTTGAGTTTTTCGATGTCTAGAAATTTTTTAATGTCTTCCTTGGAGATTATGGTGCTTGCGGTTTTCAAGCGTTTAGCCCTCTAAATTTTGAAGTTTCTCACAGATATAAAGGTTTACAAACGTAAAGGTTTGAAACATCCTTAAAACAAGCGTGTACCATTGAGACAGTTTTATAAAAGGAAGAAACCAAAATTGTATCCTAAATCAAGGAACGTGCAGTTTATGAAAAAAGTTAAGGTAACACTGTATGGAGTAGGCGCTGTTGGAAGCCTAATAGCAAAATTCTTGCTTGAAAAAGAAGGAATAGAAATAGTCGGCGCTATCGACATAGCTAAAGAAAAAGTTGGAAAAGACTTGGGAAAAGTTTTAGGCATAGGTAAAACGCTTGGAATCAAGGTTTCAAATGATGTGAATTCTGTGCTTTCAAAAGAAAAGGCAGATGTTGCCATCCACACAACCTCTTCATACTTAAAAGAAACATATCCACAAATAGCCTCAATCATAAGCCACGGCGTCAACGTAATCTCTACATGCGAAGAACTGTCTTACCCGTACTTGACAGAACCAGAACTATCCAAAAAGCTTGACACGCTGGCTAAAAAACATGAAGTCACAGTTTTGGGTACAGGTGTAAACCCCGGCTTCTTAATGGATACTCTTGTAATAACGCTTACAGCAGTTTGCCAAAAAATCAAGAGTATAAAAGCAGTCAGGGTCATGAATGCAGCAACGAGAAGGTTGCCTTTCCAAAAAAAGGTAGGTGCAGGCTTAACAGTGGAAGAATTCCGCAGGAAAATAGAAAACAGAGAAATCACGGGGCATGTGGGGCTTGAACAGTCTATTGCTATGATAGCAGACGCTTTAGCATGGAAACTTGATAAAA
Source organism: Candidatus Bathyarchaeota archaeon (assembly GCA_003601605.1). Classification (GTDB taxonomy): domain Archaea; phylum Thermoproteota; class Bathyarchaeia; order Bathyarchaeales; family Bathycorpusculaceae; genus PIXZ01. Next base: position 19,333 of record PIXZ01000017.1, on the reverse strand, counting down.
TAATAGCAGAACCGGTGGAACCAGTTATAGCCAAAAAACTCGTTGAAAGCAAGGAGATAAAGGTAGAGTCTGGAAGAGTTGCAGGTCTTAAACAACGAGCAAAAGGAATTATGAACGGAAAAGAAGTAATACTCCTCGATTTTCAAGCCTATATTGGCGCGGAAGAAGAATACGACGCAATAACTATAGAAGGAACGCCACCCGTTAGGCAAAAGATTCAGCCATGTGTGCACGGCGACTTAGGCACGGTGGCGATGGTGGTAAATGCTATTCCTAAAGTGATTAAGGCGCCAGCGGGGCTCCTTACAATGAAAGACTTGCCAGTGCCCTCAGCGGCAATAGAAGATATGCGTAAATATGTAAAAGTGTAAGCCACTTATGTGAGTCTGGTTGGTAATTGGTGAAATATAGAGTAAGCATAGACATTGGTGGAACATTCACGGATTTAGTTGCTTTAAACGAGGAAAGCGGTGGAATTTTAAATATAAAGGTACCTTCAACCCCAAGAGAGCCGGCAAAAGCAGTTATCAGAGCATTACGTGAATTTCTTGGAAAAACCAGCGATGCAGAAGTTTCAGTTATCGTTCATGCCACAACCATAGCTACAAACACTTTACTTGGTCAAATAAGCCTAGAATTACCTAAAACAGCGCTTATAACCACAAAAGGTTTCCGTGACATAATCGAAATTGGGAGACAACGTCGCCACGAACTCTACAACCTTTTCATACAAAAACCGCGTACACTTATTCCACGAAGACTACGCTTTGAAGTTGAGGAACGCATAGGACCAAAAGGAGAAATTCTTACACCTCTCAATAAAACACAAGTTAAAAGTTTAGCACCGCAGCTAAAAAGAGAAAACGTCAAAGCCGTAGCCGTTGCCCTGCTTTTCTCCTATATAAACCAAAAACACGAACGCAAAATTGGAAAGATGCTTAAAAAATCGTTGCCAAAAATTTATGTTTCCCTTTCCTCCGAAGTCGCACCAGAATACAGGGAGTATGAGCGGACAAGCACGGCAGTCGTAAACGCTATTTTAATGCCCATAATATCCAGCTACCTCAATGAACTGCAGAGAAAAATCAGAAAGCTAGGGATAAAGGCTCCACTCTGCGTAATGAAATCAGATGGAGGAATAGCTACAAAAACTATTGCTTCAAAAAAGCCTGTAGGCATAGTTGAATCTGGTCCAGCGGCTGGAGTAATAGCTTCAGCCTTTTATGGAAGACTCCTAGGAATCAAGAATGTTTTAAGCTTTGATATGGGTGGAACAACAGCCAAAGCTGGAGCCGTAAAAGAGGCAAAACCAGAAATTATAAGCGAATACGAAGTTGCCGGAAAAGTTCACAGCGGAAGAATAGTGAAAGGAAGCGGCTACCCAGTAAGACATGCCTTCATAGATCTGGCTGAATGCAGCGCTGGTGGAGGAACAATCGCTTGGATAGATGAAGGCAAAGCACTGCAAGTTGGTCCAATCAGCGCAGGAGCAGAACCAGGTCCAGCATGTTATGGTAAAGGTGGAAAACAGCCAACAGTAACAGATGCAAACGTTGTGCTTGGAAGGCTCAATCCAAAGTGTATGCTTGGAGGAGAAATGAAAATTTACCCGAAACTTTCGGAAAAAGCAATTTTAAAGGAAATTTGTAAAAAAATAAGGTTAGAATTAACTGAAGCAGCAGCTGGAATTATTAAAATTGCAAATTCGGCCATGGCGAAAATTTTAAGGATAGTATCTGTGGAACGTGGTCACGACCCGCGGGATTTTGTTCTAATGTGTTTCGGCGGAGCGGGACCAATGCATGGTTGTGCTTTAGCTGAAGAATTAAACATTGCAAAAATAATTGTTCCCCAGAATCCAGGTTTATTTTCTGCCTATGGACTGTTAGCTGCTGACTTTCAGAATACTCTTGTGAAGGCAATCATGAAGTTAATTGATAAAGTAAACGTGGAGAATGTTGAGGCTGACTTTCAAAAGCTAGAGCTTAAAGGAGCCAAACTGCTGGAAAAGCAGCACGTTCCAAAAATGTATATGCGTTTTATTCGCCAGATGGATTTGAGATATTTTGGGCAAAGTTATGAATTAACAATTCCAACATCCAAACCATTAACCCCAGAAATTTTACGCCAAACAGTAGAAAAATTCCACAAAAAACATATGGCGATTTATGGCTATGCGGTAAAAGAAGAGCCTGTGGAACTGGTAAATCTTAAACTCATTGCTATAGGACTCATTAAAAAACCAAAACTTAAAGAGAAGCCTTTAAGTGGAGAAAAACCACCGAAAGATGCTGTAACTGCAAGGCGAAAAGTATTTTTTGAAAAAGACAGCTCTTACATTGAAACCTCCATTTACCAGCGGGAAAAACTGAAGACGGGAAACAGGATTGATGGCCCAGCTGTTATCGAGCAATATGACGCTACTACAGTTGTTTATCCAAACTGGGCTGCTTCGGTAGATAAATTTGGAAACATAATTCTTTCAGCAAAGAATGGAGGAAATTAACTTGCCGCTAAACCCAATAACTGTTGAAGTCATAAAAGGAGCTTTAACTTATGCAGCAGAAGAAATGGGAATAGTTCTACGAAACTCCGCGTATTCTCCGAACATCAAGGAGCGAATGGACTTTTCATGCACACTCTTCGACCATAAAAAACGTTTAACTGCACAAGCAGAACACATCCCAGTTCATTTAGGTTCAATGCAACTAGCCGTGCAAAAAGGTCTCAAAAAGTTCGATGGAAAACTTGAAGACGGCGATATGATATTATTCAACGACCCCTACATAAGCGGAACCCATCTGCCAGACATAACGCTCATTTGCCCCATCTTTTATGAAAACGAAATAGTTGCGTACTCAGCGAACAAAGCTCATCATTCTGATATGGGTGGAAAAGCTCCTGGAAGCATGGCTGGGGACGCAACTGAAATTTATCAGGAAGGCATTATTATTCCGCCCGTAAAGTTTGTCAAAGGAAAAGTTATTGACAAAGAAATTGCAAACATTCTGTTAAGCAACGTTAGGACGCCTGAAATTAGAATTGCCGATTTAAGGGCGCAAATGGCTGCAAATCTTCTTGGCAAACAGCGGGTTCTTGAACTTGTCGATAAATATGGTGTGGAAACTTTGCATAAAGCCATGGAAGAATTCATGAACTATTCTGAAAGGCGAATGCGAATCGAAATAAGCAAAATGCCTAAAGGAAGCTGTTCAGCCGAAGACTACCTTGAGAACACGGGAACTAGCAACAAGAAAGTCAAAATAAAAGTCACAATAACTGTTAAGAAACGCCAGCTATTCATAGACTACACGGGAACTAGTAAGCAAGTAGAAGGCCCAGTTAACGCAGTTTTAGGTGTAACTCTATCTGGAATCTATTACGTTTTAAAATGTTTAACAGACCCATCCATACCAATGAATGACGGATGCTACAGACCAATAGAAATTTATGCACCAGAAGGCACACTAGTAAATCCAACTCCACCCGCGCCGGTGGCTGGTGGCAATGTAGAAACTTCTCAGAGAAACGTGGATGCATTGTTAAAGGCTTTTGCCAAAATACTTCCCGAAAAAGTTTGTGCAGCATGTCAAGGAACAATGAACAACATTGCAGTGGGTGGAATAAACCCGGAGAGCGGTAAACATTGGACTTTCTACGAGACAATAGCTGGAGGATTTGGGGGCAGAAAAGGAATCGACGGAGTGGACGCTGTGCATTCTCATATGACAAACACAATGAACACGCCTATCGAAGCCATAGAAACAATCTACCCAATACGTTTCCTAAAATACGAACTACGCAAAGATAGCGGGGGTCCAGGAAAATGGAGAGGTGGAGTAGGCTTGGAAAGAAGTTGGATGCTGCTGGCTCCTTCAGCCACCTTATCAGTGCTTGCTGAAAGAACAGAAACATCGCCTTGGGGATTATACGGCGGAAAACCCGGAGCTAAAGGCGAATACTACATTATAAAGCCTAATGGAAAACGGATAAAACTAAAGTCTAAATGCACAGTGAAAATTGAAAAAGGCGATATTTTCCTCGTGAAGACACCTGGCGGAGGAGGCTATGGAAACCCATTAGAACGGAATTCTGAGCTTGTTCGCCGCGACGTATTAAATGGACTGGTTTCGCCCGAATCAGCCAAAAAAGATTATGGTGTAGTAGTAAATCTTTTACAATCGAACAATGTTAGACGAAAACAGAAACGCTAAGCATTTTAGAGTATTTTCACAAATGTTGATTTAATGGTGGATAAAGGTTGGCAGCTGAAGTTAGAGTTCATAAAAAAGGAGGGTTCTCGCTTTTGGACGCGATAAAAAATGTGAAGAGTAACAAGGATTTTCAGAAAGCTGGAGCTATCGCTTTGTTTATCGGTGTGGTTCGCGGAGAAACTGTCAAGAGCGAGAAGGTTCAGAAGTTAGAGATAGAAGCATATGAAGAAAAGGCAAACGAAGTTTTGGCGAACATATGTGAAGACTTAAAAAGAAAGGAAGGAATTGTAGATGTCCAAATACACCATTTTCTGGGCGAATTCGATGTTGGTGAAGACTTAGTCTATGTTTTGGTTGCGGGGGCTCACCGCAAGAATGTTTTTCCAGTTTTAGAAGAGGCAGTGGATAGATACAAGAAAGAAGCCCCTATTTTCAAGAAAGAATACGTAATGAACAGAAAGGGCAAGACAAACGCTTATTGGGTAACAGAACATTAAAGATGATACGTAAAATTTGGGTTTAACAGCGTATTGGAAATACTCTCTTGATTATCAATTTTCTCACTCTAGAATGGACCCGATGGTTAAATTGAGCACAATTTCTGCAATGTCGCTGGCATACTCGGCTGTTCTCCTTACACTTTCGATAAGTAATCTCAAGTTAACCATTTCCTTAGCCCTTTTTTCTTGAAGAAAATTCAATACTTCTTCCTCCATTGAAGCCACCTCTTTAGCTTTTCTAATAACCTCCTCAGCTAGATTAAAGTCGCGTTTAAACAGCGCTTCTATAGCGGTTTCAAACATGGAAATGGACAACGCACTCATATCCTTAACTCTCTTAAAACTCTCCTCATCCATCCTCTTTTTAAGGAGCAAAACATTTTCTGCTATTTTAGTTGCGTGATCCGCTGTTCTTTCAACAGTTTTTGTTACGAGTCGATAGCCGAGGCAGTCTCTTGCAGTGGTTAGTCCTATTTCTTTTGTTATTCTGGGGTTTTGTATTGCCATTTTTAATTGTCGTATTATGTACAGATGAAATCGGTCAACCTCGCTGTCTGTTGCGATTACATCTTTAGCTAATTGATGATCTAGCTCTTTAAGAGCGGTTATAGCGTCTTTGTGCATAGAAGAAGTTATAATGCACATTCTTCTTAACGCGCTTGGAACCGATAGTTCAGGATAACTTAACAAAACTTGCAATGTTAACTCAGTGGGAGTGTCTGTAACGATTTCTGTTCCAACAAGAAATTGGCGAGCGAAAGCTTTTAGAACACTTCTCTGTCTCGAGGTCATTTGCTGTTGATTTCTTGCTTTTATGCGAATCAAGCTGTAGCCTACAAGATAAGCAGAAATAGTCTTTCTCATTATAGTGTCAGGATTTTCTTTAGGGGAAACCCTGATGAACGCCTCTTCTAATTTCTCTGGTTTCTCTAATTCTGGAGGCAGAATTGTTAATGAACCGTTTTCTTCTTCACGTATCAGCAACGAGCTTCCCTTTTTAAGATCGTTTTGGAGAACCCATTCTTTAGGTAGGGAAATTATGTAGGTAGATCCGCCAGTTATTTGAAGTCTTCTTACATTTTCGTTGTGCCTGTTAAGGGGATACACCATTGTAGATTCCTCTATACGTAAAGTGATTTTATGGATAGATTCTTTTTTCTATATAGTTTATATATATTATGGAGCAAACCTATATAAAAAACATTCGCCACCATCCATGTGATAAACAAAAAGGTGAAAAGCAAATGAGTTGGAGTTCGCTGCAGAAAACGTTCTTTGCCTTAATTTTACTTGCAATTTTAGTTCTCGGGGTCCACAATACGTGGACTATGTCGAACCTGACCTCAACCGTTTATACAATGCAGTCGACTATAGATAATCTAAACTCGATGCTAGGCAATTACACACAACGACTTGAAGGCTATCTAACAATAGCAGGATCAACTACAGTTTTACCAATAATCCAAACGTGCGCAAACCTATTTATGCAAGAGAACCCTGGAGTAGTTATTTCGGTAAGTGGAGGAGGTTCTGGTCATGGAATTAGTGCGGTTTCTGCAGGTTACATAAACATCGGTATGTCCTCTAAGAACCTGACAACTGAGCAGATAACAGACCCTGATCCTGACTTGCAACCAGTAGCCATAGCACTAGACAGTGTAGCCATCATAGTACACCCAACTAATGGTTTTGTAGATGATCTGACATTGGAAGAAGTTGAAATGATATTCAATGGCACCATAACTGATTGGAGTCATTTTGGTGGTTCAGGAGAGATCCACGTTTACACGAGAGAAGCAGGATCAGGAACGCTTGAATGTTTTGAGAAATTCTTCATGAAACATAGTGACATAACTGGAGCAGCCAGCGAAAAAACTTCTAATGGTGAAATGAAAGCTACTATCGCAAGTGACCCTGCAGGTATTGGATTTTTATCGGTGGGGTACATAGATGAAACAGTTAACCCCCTCAAAATAGACGGTGTTGAACCTACTGTTGCAAACATCAAAACTGGAGCCTACAAGATAAAAAGATGGTTGTTCCTAATAACGAAAGGCCCACCAACAAAGATAGAACAAGCTTTCATCGATTTCGTTCTAAGCTCACAAGGACAAGAAATAGTGGAACAACAAGGCTATCTGCCGCTAGAATGGTTTCAATAGAATCCAATAAAACCCCTTTTTTAAAGATCAAATGAAATGGTGAATCTGGAAGGGAAAGGTGGCATGAAGAGAGAAGGGCAAAGATCACTGTTAGAAAAAGCGATAGAAATTATCCTTTTTGTTGGAGCACTGTCCTCGATTATTATAGTATTTCTGATAATAGCGTATATGTCGCTGGAAGCATATCCAGCTCTAAATCTAGATTTTCTCCTTGGATGGTTCTGGGATCCGAAGAAAGAAATGTTTGGGATATTTCAAATAATAGTAAGCACATTGTATGTTGGAGTTGGGGCAATACTTATCACTACAGCTATAGGAGTCCCCACCGCCATTTTCCTAGCAGAGTTTTGCCCACGTAACGTAAGGAACGTAATCAAACCAAGCATAGAATTGCTAGTGGGAATACCTACGATCGTGCTGGGGTTCTTTGGGCTGATGGTTGTTATTCCTTTCATAAGAGACAACTTCGGAGGATGGGGAACCTCGGTCCTTGCAGGATGGATGATTCTTGCGATAATGTCGTTGCCACACGTGATAAGCATTTCAGAGGACGCACTTAGAGCTGTTCCAAATTCATATAAGGAAGCAGCTTTAGCTTTAGGGGCAACAAGATGGCAAACAGTTAAAAAGGTTTTATTACCCTACGCCAAAACTGGAATATTAGCTTCCGTACTTCTAGCCCTAGGAAGAGTTATGGGAGAAACAATGGCCGTAACCATGGTGATCGGAAATCCAAGAGTAGCCTGGATACCTACATCTATTCTTGATAGGGCTAAAGTCCTAACTTCCACAATACTCTTAGACTGGAGCTATGTGGAAATTCCTTCCATGCATTATCATTCCTTGTTCGGAATAGGCTTAGTCCTATTCTTTATAGTTGCTCTTATAGATGTGACAGCTACCTACATGGTTAAAAGAGGAGTGATAAAATGATAGGTGCTCAAAAAGAGGAACTTATCATCAAGATAATTCTTTGGATAGTTTCTTTAATATCCGTGTCCAGCTTTTTTGTTATATTTCTTTACATGTTTATTAACGGTTCAAGAGTTATCAGCCTTGAATTCTTAACAACTGCACCCAACCCTATTTTCTGGACAGGAGGAATTTTTCCTCAGATAATCGGTTCTTTATATCTTGTTGCCCTCTGTACAGTAATTGCTGCCCCCCTCGGAATTTTAACTGCAATTTATCTCTCTGAATATGCCGTCGACAATCTTATCACGAAAATAGCAAGGTTTTTTATAGTAACTCTCGCTGGGATTCCTACAATTGTAATAGGACTATTCGGATTAGCATTCTTAGCCTATAGACTGAATTTGGGAATATCGCTATTTTCAGCAGGTGTCGCTTTAAGTTTCTTAACTATCCCATGGACGATAACCGTATCAGAAGAGGCAATGAGAGCCGTTCCAAAGGAGTATAGAGAAGCTGCTCTAGCTTTAGGCGCCACTAGGTGGCAGACTACTTGGCACATCGTATTGAAGACCGCAGCTCCATGGATAATGACAGGAATATTGCTAGGTATCGGCAAGGCATTGGGAGAAACAACTATTCCTTTGATGTGTGGAGGCAGCGGTCTTGAGACTTTTATCCCACGTTCTCTTTTCGAACCCGTAGGCAGTCTTCCCGTCTATACATTCATATTTGCAACCCAAGGCAATGTATCTTCTGCCTACGATAGAGCCTTCGGCGGCTCGCTTGTGCTCATTTTAATGTTCCTACTAATAAGCGTGTCATCGCTCATCATAAGAAATCGCTACCAAAAGAAAATGAGGACATAAGTATGAAACAAATAAGCACAAAAAACTGCACACACGATGACTTGATGGTTAACGACGCTAAGATAGATGTAAGAAAGCTTAACGTATGGTTCGGAGACAATCACGTCTTGAAAGATATAAATCTCAAAATAAGAGAGAAAACCGTCACGGCAATTATGGGCCCCTCTGGCTGTGGAAAAACAACGCTGATTAGGTCGATTAACAGAATGAATGACCTTATAAACGGCAGCCGAACCTTGGGTGAAGTATACATAGACGGGTATAACATCTATGAGAGAAACACAAACGTCTATGAGTTAAGACGGAAAATTGGAATGGTGTTCCAAAAACCAAACCCGTTTCCCAAATCCATCTACGAAAACGTTGCATTTGGGCCTAAAATTCATAAAATGGCAAGAGGAAAGGAACTTGACGATATTGTGGAAAAAAGCTTGAAGGAAGCTGCCCTTTGGGATGAAGTTAAAGATAGACTACACAATAGTGCCTTCAGCCTTTCCGGGGGGCAACAACAACGACTCTGCATCGCACGGGCCTTGGCAGTAAAGCCTGAAATAATATTGATGGATGAGCCCTGCAGCTCTCTGGATCCAACTGCAACGGCGAGAATAGAGGCTCTTCTGAGGAGGCTCAGTGAAAAATATACGGTGGTGATAGTTACTCATAACTTGCAGCAAGCCGCCCGAGTTTCCGACTTCACAGCTTTTCTGTACATGGGTAAACTTGTAGAGTATGGTGACACCAAAAGAGTGTTTGAAAATCCTCAAAGCGAACTAACGGAAAAATATATCACAGGAGAATTTGGTTAGGTGAAAAAATGAGTCGGTTAATTGACACAGGTTTAGAGCAGCTAGCAAGCATGCTGTCACACATGGGAGAACTCGCCTATAAGACTGTTTCTTTTTCAATAATAAGTTGTATTGAGGGAACAGACAGCCACGAGCAAGTGCAGAATCTTTCGGAAACGTTAGTTTCAATGGCAGACGAGGTTGAAGATAAAGCCTTCGAGCTTATCTCCCGATTCCAACCAGTTGCCTCCGACCTTAGAATAATAAAATCATACATGAAGATAGCCTACGACTTCGCCAGATACGGAAGATACGCTCTTGACATTTCACAAATTTATGAAAGACTTGGTGGGATAAACAAATGTGAAGATTGGATTAAAGAAGCCATTAGAGAGATGGGTGAGAAAACATTGAGCATGGTTGGCGTAAGTGTTAAGTCGTTGAAAAGTCATGACGCAAAGCTGGCAAAAACCTTGGCTGAAACAGAAAAGGAAGTTGACACGATGTATTCCAGATACCTTGACAGACTGGTTGAAAACGCTCCTTCTACAAATAGATGCGCAATCCTAACTGTACTTGTGACAAGATACCTTGAAAGGATAGCCGATCATGCCACTTATATAGGTGAATCCTTAGTTTACATTGCCACAGGTGAAAGGATAGTCCTAAGATGATGTTTGTATGTGGTTAATAAATGTTATAAATAGACTCTAAAATAGATGGGAGGGAGGATGTAGAATTTGGAAAAGAAGAGCTATGCATGGTTTGAAAGAAGACGAAGAACCAAAGCCTTAGACCTAGCTCAAGAACAAATAATCAAAGCATTAGACACCGTAACCTTACTTCATCAAGCAACTAAACAAATGGCAGAAACAAAAAAGAAAGAAGCCATACGGAACATCAACAACATTTTCAAAGTTGAAAAAGAAGTGGACAGCCTCCGCACAGAAGTTTTCAAAGAACTCTCCAAAGGCGCAGCCCTATTCGCAGACTACCGCGAAGACCTCATGCACCTTGTCAAAAGACTTGACACACTGGCAGACCACGTTAAAGATGCGGCAAGATGCATCAAAATGCTTGAAGACTCACAAATTCCAAAAGAAATGTGGGAAAGCGTGGTGCAAACCACGTCAAAACTTGTCGACTGCGCCCATGCATTACGTGGAAGCATTGAAAAAATAACAGTAAAACCACCAGACGCCATAAAAGGAGCCAAAAAAGTTGAGGAAATCGAACGAGAACTCGATGAGGGATATCTTAAAACAAAGTCTCTATTTGTAAAATATGGCGACCAAGTGAACAGTGGAACCATGGTAATATTCGACGATTTAGTCGAGTTCATCGAGTATGCAGCAGACATGTGCGCTGACACAGCTGATTACATTGTGATACTCGCAAGCAGAGAATAACCCTAGACGCTAGTGCATAGAATGCTACTCGTTCAAATTTCCGACATACATTGCGGCCCAATGTTCCGCAAAAAAAGCCTACGATTAGCTATCAAAGAAATTAACGCGTTATCTCCAGACGTTGTTTTAGTTACAGGCGACTTAACCGAAAACGGTTTAATGTCAGAGTTTCAAACAGCCTCAAAGGAACTTAAAAAACTGAAGGCAGAAAAAATCTTGTATGTGAGTGGAAATCACGATTACCGTTCTACTGGCTATCTGCTTTTCAAAGAATTCTTCCCCTTTTCGCAAGTAACTGAAATAAATGACGTAGTTATCACCATTCTTAGCTCTGCAAGACCAGACAGAGACGACGGCGAAGTTGGCCACCGACAGAATTTATGGCTAGAAAACACTCTTGAAAAATACAAGGATAAAGTGAAAATAGTGGCCATACACCACCATATCATTCCTGTTCCAGACACAGGTGCAGACCAAATAACCATAGTGGACGCTGGAGACGTTTTAAGAAGCTTGATAAAATCCAAAGTAAACTTAGTCTTATGTGGGCATCGCCATAGACCTTGGCGATGGAAAATAGAGGACATGCTTGTGGTCCACGCGGGCAGCGTCTCATGTGAAAAACTACGAGGATTTTTCTGTAATTCTTACAATGTTATAAAAATAAGAAAGAAGAAAATCGATGCCAAGCTTAAAATTGTTGGCGGAAGCTATGTGAACTTTGAAGAAATTGTTAAGAGAAGAGAAATTCTGCAAGCATCCGACATTTCACAGTACAACGATTCCTTAGCTCGTTAAAAACAATTTTATAAAAATTGAAGAGATCTTTCTAAATAAAGCATAATATCACGAAAAACAATATCAAAACAGTCCTCAATTCTTTAGACAGACTTTCTACGCGTTTTTCTCCTTGGTTTAGCATGGTATAAATAGTTTGATACGGTAATAACCTATTTGGGTGGAGTAAATGAAGTGGGTTACCCGTGAATACGTTCATGTTGACAGAACAGCATGTCCCTGGCTTATCAAAAAGTTCATAGATCCGGAGGCAGAATTCATTTTTGTGCCCGTAGAGAAGATAAAAGAAATTGTAAAAACACAAGGAGCAATACCTTTTGACGCGCCAGAAGTTAAGCTTGGGCATAGAGATGGAAAATGCAGCTTTGAAACTATCATAGAAGAATACAAGCTAGAAGACCCCGCGCTTCACGAGCTTGCAAAAATTGTTCATTCAGCAGATACACGTGACACTGGACTGGCGCCTGAAGGAATAGGGTTAAATGCAATAATGACTGGCGCAAGATTCAATGTAAAAGATGACTTTGAGGCTGTAGAAAAGGCGGCGTATGTTTATGATGCACTTTACAGCTATTGTAAGTATAAGTTGCTCCGCGAAAAGTACAAAGAAGAACTAGAGGGAATGAACAGGAAACAGCAACGTGAATTCTTGAGAAAGAAAATGCAAGAAACAACAACTTAGCACCGTTTCCATTCATTTTTATCTGAAGTCGAATCCAACCACTAAGAGCTGAAAGATTCCTTCACCTCCCTTTTTATTGACCTACTTGAGTAACTATCCTTGAAAAACAGCTAATCAGGTATTTCCAGCTGCAACTCTGTCTTCAAACTCTTATATCTGTTTCTCACAGTAACTTCCGTTACTCCTGCGGCTTCTGCAATGTCCTTCTGTGTTTTCTTCTCGTCGTTCTGCAAACAAGCAATGTACAGCGCCGCAGCAGCCAAGCCCATAGGATCTTTACCAGCAGCAGCCCGCCTCTTCTTAGCTTCACGAAGAATTTGGATGGCGAGCCCTTGAGTTTTGCCAGATATTCCTGTTTTTTCAGCAATCTTTGAGATATAAGTAAGTGGGTCAGCAACGGGCATCTGTATGTCAAGTTCGCGAAGCAAAAGCCTATAGCAACGGGCGATGTCCTTCTTTTTAACCAAGCTTGCTTCTGAGATCTCACGTAGGGTTCTCGGAGTTCCGCTTTTACGGCAAGCAGCATAAAGTGCAGCAGCAGCAATGGCTACAATGGATCTGCCGCGCACCAAATTCTTGTTTAAGGCCTTACGGTAAATGACTGCGGCCTTCTCCTTGACAGGCCTAGGAATATAGGTTTTGTCAGAAAGGCGGTCCAGTTCTGTCATGGACTGAGCAAGGTTTCTGTCAATTGAAGAATGCATTCTTGAGCGTGTTTGCCATTTCCTTAAGCGCCACATTTGAAGCCTTGTAGAAAGAGGAAGGTTGCGTCCAAAGGCATCACGGTCCACGCGACCTATGGTTGTGGACAACCCTTTATCGTAGACGGAATAGGAGGTAGGCATTCCCACACGACTTCTAGTCGCTTTCTCTTGTTGAGTGAAAGCCCGCCACTCCGGACCCTTATTCATCGCTTGTTCACGAAGAACTAGACCGCAGTCTCCACAGACCATCTCTCCAGTATCATGGTTATGGACGAGGTTTACACTGCCACATTCAGGACACTTTTCCACAGTTCGCAACAGAACTTCTTTTCTTTGCATAATTTTCTACCACGCAATTTTTGACGCGAAAAAGCCATCACTATTCTGGTTCTTCATCACGGTCAGAACAAAAACTGTACATCTAGCACTCGCATATATAATATTCTCAGCATCCCTTATATAGTTGCTGAGTAAAGCGTTGTTATCAAGGTTTACAAGTTTGTGAATCTCTATAAGACGAATACGGCACCTTTTATTTTCAGCTGCCCATATACCGAAAGACCGTTTAATTTTCGTCTTCTAATGTGCAAATTAGATTTAAGTATAATCATTATAAAGGATGGTTTCCAATTTATCTTGACAAGTCATGGATGGTTTGATTTGAAAAGTTTAAAAGCTTCTAGAGTAGATGGTTTTAAGTCTAAACCTATAATCGTCTCATCTACGTCTTCCATATCTGAAGTTATGGGAATTCTCAAAAATAACAACGCCTACGAAGTCTTTATACAAGATGAAGATAAGGTCGGTATAATTACTATAAGGGAGATACTGAAAGCCTCAGATATTTCTATGAAAGTTTCTTCACTCATGTTTTACGTTCCCAAACTTTCGCCCGATGATACTATTGGAAAAGCCGCTAAACTCATGAATGACTACAGGTTGAGAGCCTTACCCATAGTTAGTGAAGGAACCATAGAAAGCGCCGTTACCACCCGATCTCTGTGTCGAGCCCTTCTATCGATAAGGAGTTTCAGAAGTATTAAGATAGGTAAGACTATGACGAGAAAACCAATAACCCTAGACAAGAAAGAATCAGTATCAAAAGCTCGTAACATTATGCTTAAGAATGGTATAGACCATCTACCCGTCTTAGATTCGGGAATGCTTTGTGGAATCATAACCTCAAACCATATCGTCCTCTCTATGTTTCCTAGAGAAGGACTAGAAAGAGGGGCATTCGTTAGTAAACCGTCAAGCCACTTGGATATCAAGGTTTCAGGGTTGATGGATTCAAACGTTCTAGTATGTGATCCAAAAGAAAGAGCCGCTGCCGTATTAAAGAAAATGATAGAGCATGAAAAAACCTACTATATAGTTCATCATTGGCGCGAGATTCAAGGCATAGTAACATATCGAGACTTTGTCTTTTTCCTAGCTGAACCAGAGAAACTGGATATTCCTGCGTACATAATTGGGTTGCCAGACGATCCATTCGAGGCTCAGTTAGCTAGGATAAAATTTATGAGGAACGCCAAAGCTCTGCGTAAATCCTTCCCGAAAATAGAAGAGATACGCTCAATAATCAAAACAAAAGACGTTTCAGGCAGCAGATGCAGGTACGAGGTTAATGTTTTAATCAGAGCCGCAGGAGAGCGTTACATCTACTCGCAAGAAGGTTGGGAGCTCCCTTCAATTTTCGATTTAATCACAGACAAAGATTTAATCACAGACAAAATGATGCGACTTTTAACAAAAAAGCGTAAGAAATGGAGAAGAAACGTAAGAAAGTTTCCTTAACGTCTTATAACTTTCTTTTCTAACATCAACCTGCTATCATAATATTCAGTGTTATCTGAAAAATTTTCACATTATAGAGTAATTGGAACCAGTTTCAAGAAATAGAATAATTATCTAATAGTCTTTATGGCGTATAGAATTCTCTTCTGTAACATAGTATAGGAAAATTTTAAGTGGAATTCCAAGGTATATTCTTAGAAAGGGAGAATTATTGAAAGGAGCAATTTCTGGAATAATGCTTATAGCATTGTTAATAGGCATGTTAGTATTGGTATTTAATATCCAATTAGTCAAAGCAAGTGGAACCATTTATATTAGGGCAGATGGAAGTATTGAACCTTCTACAGCAAATATTACGAGCGTTGATAACGTTACCTACACCTTCACGGGCAACATTAATGATCACATTGTGGTTGAGAGAGATAACATTGTGGTTGACGGGGCGGGATATTCCATGGAAGGAACGGCAAGTGGAACTGCAATAGATCTGTCATATAGGTTTAATGTGACAGTCAAGAGAGTGTCAATTTCGAATTTCGCATGCGGCATTGCACTCTATTATTCTTCAAACAACGAAATAGCTGAAAACTATATGAAGGACAACCTTTTTGCCATTCTGCTCAATTACGGTTCAAACAACAGCATATCTGGAAATGCCTTTTCGGGGGGGAGCAAGTGTGATGTGGGGCTATATGATTCTTTAGGCAATGATATATCTGGAAACAATATGACGTTTACTGGTGTGTATAGTATCTATCTCTCAAACTCCTCGAGCAACGCGATCTCTGGGAACATAATGACATATTGTCGTAATGGCATCTATTTGGAAAATTCTTCCAACAACAATGTGATATTTGGAAACAGCATAAAATATGGTAGTGGCATTTATCTCCAAGAATCTTCTAACAACACCATTTCGGAAAATACCATAACAGCATGGTCGGGATCGTCCTCCTATGACGGCGTTAAATTCGTTGAATCTTCTAACAACACCGTTTCTGGAAACACCATAACAACAAAGGAATCGGATGGCGTTACGCTCTTTCAATCTTCTAACAACACTGTTTCTGGAAACACCATAACAACAGAAAGGGTTTGCATCTCGCTTGGTTCTTCTTCTGGCAACACCATAGTTCAAAATAACATAAAAAAGGGCGATTATGGCATCTGTTCTTCTTTTTCATACAATAACATGATTTACCATAACAACATCATGGACATCACGTGGAGTCAGGCTATTGACAACGGGAATAACGCGTGGGATAATGGGTATCCTTCTGGCGGAAATTATTGGAGCAACTATAATGGAACTGACTTCTATAGCGGTCCATATCAAAATGAAACTGGAAGCGATGGGATAGGTGACGTTCCATACGTTATTAACGCTGATAACGTTGATCATTATCCTTTGATGGAGCCTTGGCTTCCACCTGATGTTGCAGTTTCGAACGCTACGCCATCAAAGATTATTGTCGGAAGAGGCTGTTCTCTAAATGTCACTAGCATTTTAGTTAACCAAGGTAACAAGATTGAAAACCTTAACATGATCGTACACGCCAACGAAACCATCATTGCTTTTCAAAACTTCCTACTTAGAAGTGACAATTCCCTTATCTACACCTTCACTTGGAATACTTCCGACTTCACTTATGGCAACTACACAATATCCATTTATGTAGAACCCATTCCAGGAGAAACAGACACCGAAGATAACATTTACATCACCAGCGTTCTGGTAACTATTCCCGGTGATGTTGATGGAGACTTTGATGTTGACATCTACGATGTTGTGAAAATAGCTTGTATTTACGGTTCTGTAAAGGGCGATCCAGAGTTTAACCCAAACTGCGACTTAGACAATGATGGAGAAATAACAATATACGACATTGTCATGTGTGCAAACAACTATGGAGAGACATATCCATAATATCAAAGTAGTTCAAAATTGATGCGTAAAAGACTATGCTGAGATAGTTACAACATAATTTTATTTCTAGGCTAGCTTGCAAACTACTAACCGAACTAGTTTCCTAACCATATTGTTTCAAAATCAAACTGATTCGTCAAATAAAATGGCCCGCTTAGCCAAAAGAGCCAGAAAAATCGACCTAAACGTTGTGCAAGAATGGTGCGGGGGGTGGGGTTTGAACCCACGCAGCCCTACGGCAACAGGTCCTAAGCCTGTCTCCTTTGACCAGACTCGGACACCCCCGCAATCATCAAAATAAGAATTTCAAACGTTCTTTTATATTTACTTACTCTAACCAGTAAGTTTCTTCTAATTGTTCTTGGGAAGAATGGGTTGCTTTTCGTGAGGAGAAAGGAGAGCTAAAATTAGCCAGTCCATTCTTCCCATACATCCAAAGTATTATTGTGAAAATTATGATTTAACCTTTAACTTTTTAAAAGGCGAAAAGCAGGAATCGAAAGCTCTAAATTTGCAGTCTAAATTCTTTTCTTAGGAGAAGGCGTTAAGCCTCGGTAGCCTAGCCTGGTGGGGCATCGCCTTGGTAAGGCGGTGGTCGCGGGTTCAAATCCCGCCCGAGGCTTCAAATCAGCTGCTTAGGGTTTGAAGCCAAATGGGCAGATGGCGCATGAAGAGCTTATTCCAGTTCCAGAAACCCCCGGTTCAAAACTGCTCATCGAAGCAGATTCTTATTCTATGGGAACCCTAACTCCCAGATATGAATGGTTTTCTCCCTTCTCTGACGAGGTAGCTGCGCTTATGCATGAAATAGGCTTCAAAAACATCACGGTAAAATACTTTGAAACAAACGTTCACTTACCCTTTAAAGATGCGATTAAACAACTAAAAGAATGGAACATCAACCCAGCCTTTATCAAAAAACGTATAGAAGACCTTAAAAAGCACGGTTTAGAATTTCCAATGGAACACATCATCTTTTGTAAGAAGTAAGGGCACAATGTGTAATTTAATCGGGTTTAATAGAAAACCGAAAATTTAAAAGACGCTTAAACCTATTTAGGGGCTCCATCTAACTTTTACTTCCAAGACATCAAATGCAATAAAGTAATCTAGGAATTTCGCTATTTTCATGTGTTTTTCTGTAAACCACGGTTATTGATAATTTATATATGTATAAAGAACAATGAAAATAAGAGAGGGAAGTCGTTCTTGCCCTTTGAAGAGCCCCTAATATACGCGTTAATTGTGTTAGGGGCTGCCATCGTTTGCATAATAGTCATTTACGCCATGAGAAAACGCAGGAAAAGCGAGAAAAAACTGGAGGAAAGCGCGGTAGAAACAAGTTTTAAGCCTTCACCGTTTAAAATTCTGAAAACTGTTCCAAAAGAAGAGGCAGCCCGCGCCAAGGAAGAACTTCGAATATTAGAACTTGAAAGAGAGATTTTAAGCGACGCTATCCGCAGGCTTTATGAGGCTCATGCTGAAGGAAAGATCACGGAAGATGAAAGAGAGAGGTTAGCTCAAACCTACAAGTCTAGAATGATGGCGGTTAAAGAAGCCATATCCAAAGACGAAACTTTAGTGGCTTTACATGAACTTGAGGCGATGCAGGAAGACCTCATAAAGCTTTTCAGCGAACGTTTTGACGAGCTTAGCAGCAAAATAGACGAGTTACGCTCCAAAGTGGAAGTAAAACCAGTAAAAGAAATAACAATACCCACTGTAAAACCGCCTGTAACCGCAAAACCTGAAGGAAAGCCTGCTGCAGAAGCAAAAACTAAGAGAAAACGGAAACGGGCACCAGCGAAGCCGAGTCCAAAGACAGAGGCGGAAAGGCGAATAGAAGAGATTAGAGCGGAAGTGGAGAAGGTTTTGGAAAGACTGGGGCAGATGGAAATTGAAACCTAAGGAAAACTGGATTGAAGAAGCGAAAAGGAATGCGGCTAAAGAAGCGGTTAAGCATGTTAAAGACGGGTTTGTTGTCGGCTTAGGAAGTGGAAGCACGGCTGCTTATGCCATAGAAGAAATAGCGAACCGCATTAAAAATGAAGGAATAAAGGTTTTGGGAGTGCCGACATCCTATCAAGCGTTTATGCTTGCCGTAAAACATGGAATTCAGACAACCACGCTTGAAGAACATCCAAATCTAGACTTGACCATAGACGGAGCAGACCAGATAGATGCGCAACTAAACCTCATAAAAGGCATGGGCGGCGCATTATCCCGTGAAAAGATAATGGCTTCTGCATCCCAAAAACTGGTTATCGTCGCTGATGAAACTAAAAGGGTAAAGGTTTTAGGTGAAAACAATCATCCCGTGCCCATTGAAATTTTACCCATCGCGTCATCTCTTGTGATTCAGAAAATAAAAGAAATCGGAGGAAAACCCGTTTTAAGAGAAGGAACAGGAAAAGTTGGACCAGTTATAACGGATAACGGCTGTATGATAGTGGACGCAGATTTTGGGCTGATACATAACCCCGAAGAACTTGAACATAAACTGAAACTTATACCGGGAGTTGTGGAAACCGGACTTTTCATCAAAATGGCAAACATCGTTTATATTGGAAAGCC
>PIXZ01000016.1 GCA_003601605.1 Candidatus Bathyarchaeota archaeon | reverse complement strand
CACGGTAACCACATGGGTCACGGTCAGGGTCGGATCTTCCAATGGTCACGTCTGGTTTGCTGAGTATCTCATACCAGTTATTCGAGTTAATATCGTCACAGTATCTGCTTTTATCTGTGTAAGCTATCACCATTTCATTAGAAGCAAAAATTATGACCCAGCTTGCATAGCCATTCTCATACATCATTTCTGGGATCAGCCTGTAATCCGCCACAGCTAGCACATCACAACTCCTGTTTAAATCCGTTACCTTTCTTACAGCATCGACGCTACCAGAAGACTCGAAGGCTATACGAACTCCATGGTATTTATGTGAAAATTCCTCGCCGATCTTTTGCAAGGGCACTGATAAGCTTCCAGCGTGAAAAATTGTTACGTAGTTCGGGAATAGATATCCAGACCAGTACGCGTAGACGAAACCGCCTAGAGCGACCGCTATAAGCATAATTATTGTTGCGATAACTTTTTTCGATAGCATTTCTGTACACCGTTATGTTTCTCTGTTCATAACGGTTAAGCCTTATAAACGTTACGCAACCATAAAATAAACAATGCCCACCCGCAAAAAACATAAAACTTCATGTAAAATCTGGATAGAACACGAAGGAAAACCAGTCTTAGGGAAAGGCGGAGCCCAAATCCTAGAACAAATAGAAAAAGAAAAATCCATAACAAAAGCTGCTGAAAGGCTGGGCATGTCCTACCGCTACGTGTGGAACTACATACAAAAAATCGAGAAAACCCTTGGAAAACCAATTCTAGAAACTTTCAGGGGCGGCAAATCAGGTGGAGGAGGCGCTAGGCTGACAGAGCTTGGCAAAAGCCTTCTGAAAGAGTATAGGCGGGTGCAGCGTTATCTTGGCGAGGTTATGTTAGATGAAGAGTATTGGGAGGCTGTAGGATTGAAGATAAGCGCAAGAAACCGACTAAAAGGAAAAGTGGTAGCCTTAGAAAAAGACGCTGTAACAGCCAAAGTAAAAGTTGAAATAACGATGCCAGCAGTAGTCACGGCTTTAATTTCGAAAGAAGCAGCAGAAGAGCTCAAAATAAAAGTCGGAGACAAAGTAGAAGCAGTGATAAAAGCAACAGAAGTTATGATAGCGAAATAGTCTTTGCGCAAGGGCTTATTCAACAACGTACCGGTAGGCTATGTGCTCGCCGGCTGTTGGGCTTTTCCTAATTATGCGTAGAATATCTCCTGGTTTGGCGCCTATGACTTTGACTGCGGGGTCTGAAGCCTTTATTTGTGGAAGCTGATAAGGTTGCACTTTATATTTTTCAAGCACTTCCTTTTTCTCTTCTTCCGTTAGGATTTCGTGTTTTGGAACGAGTTGGTGTTCAAAAATGTCGAAGACTGGGAAGTTCTTTGGGAGAAGCTCTATTTTCTTTTTCTTACAGGCTTGTTTTACGGCGTGGGTGTATCTTCCGCCTGTGATTAGGATTCCTCTCTCTATTTTTGCTTCTTTCATGGCTTTGCTTATGCGGTTAAGGTAGGCTATTCCTACAGTTTTATCCTTTGGGATGCACCATATTAGCATTTTCTTCTTTTCTTTTGGTGTTTTCACAACGTATGTGGTAACTTCTTTGTCCTTATCTTTTTTAATAAGCTTATATTTCCTCAATTTTAGTAGAACTTTTACTTTGCGTTCTTCTACGCTTTCTTCTTCACTCAACACAGTGAACCTCTAAATGGAAGTATTCGAATCCTAAAGAGAGCGTTAACTCTTAAACTTTACGTTTCAATACTTTTCTGGCTAGATGCGGAGAACAACGTTTTCTACATACTTTTTCATGGTTTCTGCGAACGCTGATATTTTTTCTGGTGGGTAAGGCTTAAGCTTTCTGAAGGCTTTGTCCATCGCGTTTTCCGGAATGAATTGTTGGAAAGCAAAGTTTTTGGCGCCCTTAGCCAGTTCGCCCATTTTTACTATATCTTCGGCTTCAACGAGGCGTGGTACCACAGTTGTTCTAAACTCGTAATTTACTCTGCCAGTTTTTAGAATTTCTATCGTTTTCAGCAGTTTTGCAGTGTCTTTTGCTCCTAAAAGCGGATATTTTTCCAGAGAGGTTTTCAGGTCTAAAGCCACATAGTCCAAGTAGGGTAGGCATGCCTCTAACACTTGTGGGTAAAACCCGTTGGTGTCAAGCTTTACTGCAAATTTTCTGTCTTTAAGTTTTTTCAGAAATTTTGGGATTTCCTTATGCATTGTTGGTTCTCCGCCAGTGATGACCACAGCGTCCACGTATTTTTTTCTGCTTTCTAGAATTTCAAGAACCATGTTTTCTCTGAGAAATGGGGGTTTCGGCTCTAGGACTATACGCCAGTTGTGGCAGAAGGGACAGCGCAGATTACATCCTGGCGTAAATAGCACAGTTGCTATTCTGTCAGGAAAGTCTATTAGGCTTGTTTTCTGGATACCGCTGAATTTCATGTTTTTGTGCGCTCTTTTAGGCTTGGATGGCGGCGGCTGGCATTATTACGGATTTGTCAAAGGTTTTGCGGATGGCGAATTCTGCCTGTTTTCCGTCGTTCCACTGGTCTACTGGTCTGAGGTAGCCGACAACCCGCGAGTAGACTTCGCATTTTGCTCCGCACATGGGGCATTGTTTGTGTTCTCCTGTGATGTAGCCGTGGGTTGCACATATGCTGAAGGTGGGTGTCAAAGTTATGTAGGGAAGGCGAGAGTTCCACATTACCTTTTTAACAAGTTCTGCGGCTGCCTTCCACGAGTAAAGTTTCTCTCCTAAGTAGATGTGAAAGACCGTTCCGCCTGTGTAGAGTGTTTGAAGCTTTTCTTGATGTTCTAAAGCTTCGAAGAGGTCGCATTCATGGTCCACTGGCAGTTGGGAAGAATTAGTGTAGAAGGGTTCAGCGCCTTTAGACAAGTATTTTTCATTAGCAACAATTATGTCTGGATATTTTCTTTTGTCTATACGTGCCAGTCTGTAGCTTGTGCCTTCCGCTGGTGTAGCCTCTAGATTGTAGATGTTTTTTGTTTCTTCTTGAAAGTCTGCAAGTTTTTCTCGCATGAAAGTGAGCACTTTTACTGCGAATTCTAAGCCATCTTGTGTGGCTATGTTGCATCCGAGAAGGTTTAGTATAGCCTCGTTCATTCCCACCAAGCCTATGGTGGAGAAATGGTTTTTCCAGTATTTTCCAAAGCTTTCTTTTACTCCGCGTAAGTACCGCTTAGAATACGGGTATAAGCCGTTTTCTGTGAAGTTTTCTAGGGCTTTCCTTTTTATTTCTAGGCTGTCTTTGGCGATTTCCATGAGTTTTTCCAAGCGTTCGAAAAATTCGTCTTCGTCTTTCGCCAAGTAACCAATTCTTGGCAGATTAAGCGTGACAACGCCTATAGAACCTGTTAACGGGTTGGCTCCGAAGAATCCTCCGCCTCTTTTGCGGAGTTCACGGTTGTCTATTCTTAGGCGGCAGCACATGCTTCTAACGTCTTCTGGTTTCATGTCCGTGTTTATAAAGTTGGAGAAGTATGGCACACCGTATTTGGCGGTTACTTCGAAGATTTTTTGAACAGTCGGCGAGTCCCAGTTGAAATCTTTTGTTATGTTGTATGTAGGTATTGGAAAAGTGAAGACTCTTCCCTTGGCGTCGCCTTGGCTCATTATTTCCGCGTAGGCTCTGTTGAAAATTTCCATCTCTTTCTCCACGTCGCCGTAGGTATAGTCCATGACTTCTCCGCCTATTATGACTGGTTCTTCTTTCATGAATTCTGGAATGGCTAAGTCTAGGGTTACGTTTGTGAAGGGTGTTTGAAAACCGACACGGGTGGGCACGTTCATGTTGAAGAAGAATTCTTGAAGGGTTTGTTCAACTTCTTTTTGGCTTAATCCATCATAGCGTATGAACGGAGCCAAATAAGTGTCGAAGTTGCTGAAGGCTTGGGCTCCCGCTGCCTCTCCTTGAAGGGTGTAGAAGAAGTTTACTATTTGTCCGAGGGCTGTTCTGAAGTGTTTTGCTGGTTTGCTTTCAATTTTTCCCGGGACGCCGCCGAATCCTGAAAGCAGCAAATCTTTGATGTCCCAGCCTACGCAGTATGGTCCTAGCACGCCTAGGTCGTGGATGTGTATGTCTCCGGAGAAGTGGGCTTCTGCAATGTTTGGTGGGTAAATCCGTGTAATCCAGTATTTGGCTATGACTGTGGATGAGAGGTAGTTGTTTAAGCCTTGCAGTGAATAGCTCATGTTAGAGTTTTCTCTGACTCGCCAATCTTCAATTTCAAGGTATTGGTCAACCATGTCTGCGGAGCTTAGTAATGCAGCAAGTTCTCGCATGTCTTGGTGCTGTTTTCTGTAGAGGATGTAGGCTTTGGCTGTTCTTGCATGACCATTTTCTATTAGGATTTTTTCCACAAGGTCTTGGATTTCTTCAACTGTAGGCACGCCTTCTTCGCCGAATCTTTTCTTGAGTTCAGCAATCACCTGGTCGCTTAGTTTTTTGGCTAGTTCTCGATCTTTTCCGCCTACAGCCTTGGCGGCTTTCCAGATGGCGTTTGTTATTCGTTCCTGGTCGAAGGGTTCTAATCTTCCGTCACGTTTTCTAACATATTTCATTTTTTCACCTCTAAAACTGCACGTTTGAAATCGTCTGGTTCTTCGAACCGTCTGTAAACGGACGCGAATCTTATGTAGGCTATACGGTCAAGCTTTTTCAAGTATTTCATAACTAGGTCTCCAATTTCCTGCGAAGAAACCTCTTCCTTACCCATCTTCGCCAAGTCTTGTCTGACGTGTTCTGCTAGTTCACGGATTTGTTCAATGGTTACGGGTCTTTTTTCGCAAGCTTTCTGGAGACCTCTAATAATCTTGTTTAAATCAAACCGTTCAAGTCTGCCATCCTTTTTTCTAACCATAAGCTCTATAGTTTCCACATACTCGTAGGTTGTGAAGCGTTTTCCACAGTCTATACACTCTTTACGTCTTCTAACAGCGTTGGCTGGCGAATCTCGGGTTTCAAGGGTTTTAATGTTTTCAGACCCACAGTATGGGCATTTCATGAAATCACTATCACGCTTTATAATTTTAGTGTTTTTATAATCGAAACAGACACTAGGTATAGGGTTCTGGTTGTATTTAAACAATTTCCACAACAATGTTGAAATATATAAAAAGTTAGGCTGGAGAAATATGTCAACATTAAACACGATTGCGGAAAACAGACACCTCAAAATAGGCTTCTCTAAAGAAACAGCTTCAATTTTGAACTTTCTTGATTGATGTTTAAAACTTTCTTAAAATCCTATTTTTGTGCAACTTTTGAAAAGGAAAAACTTGTGCTGGCAAATAGTAGAATAAGGGCGAGAGAAAAGAAAAGCCCAAAATAACCGAGATTTGTTGTGAGTATTAATCCACTAATTATAGGGCCAAGTGTTTGTCCTACATCCATAATTGTTCCTAAAAATCCCATGGCGCCTCCCACAAGTTTTAGGGAAACAAGTTCACTTGCCAAAGCGGGCGTAGAAGATGTTACCATGGAAAACCCTAGACCGTAAGCTATTGCGAAAAGTAGCAGGACTGGAAACTGCGTAAAAAAGGGAGTAGCCACCAACGGAACAGCGCTGATGAGGCAGCCTAAAATTATAGGCTTTCTTCTTCCAATCCTATCTGAAACCCTGCCTAAAATGGGCTTAAAAATCATAACCATAAACAATGCGCTTGCCACGATAACACCTTGCAGAAAAGAATCTAACCCAGCGATTTCTCCAGCGTATTTAACAAGGAAAAACTCTACAGAACCGTAAACATAGTATTGGGCGGCTTCAACAAAGCTTGTAACCAACATGCCAGGCGCCTTAACAATTTCTCTCCATCCATGGATAACGCTTTTTGAGCTTGAATTTCCTCTATTTTCAGTAGCCCCCCTCTTTTTCCCTAGAAACGCTAGTGCTGTGATAAACGCGGTTACTCCAGCGAAACCAACTGCAAGGTAAAGGCTGTGGAAGTTGTTGCTTGTAACAAGTAGAATGTAGCCGCCGAGAACAGGGGCAATGTTTCTTCCAACAACTGTCACAGAGGAGAAAAGGGATATGCGTTCTCCCCGCTTTTTCGGGAAAATCTCAGCGACAAAAGCTTGAGCAACAGGAACGAATATTCCAGTGGCGAATCCATGGTAAAAGCGTACAAGAATAAGTTGCCACCAAGAATTTATTAGGAGATACAGAAAAGGAGCGGAAGCGAAAATGAAACTGGAAAACAAGAGAACTTTTCTCCGTCCCAGAACGTCTGAAAGAGAGCCAGCAGGCAAGCTTATCAGTATTCCAGGAATTGTGGAGGCTGAGGCAACCAGTCCAGTCCAAAAACCTTCTGGAGTTTGAAGATAAGCGGCGAAGGATGGCAAAACAGGACTTTTTGACATGGTAGAGCTTAATATAGCGAAGAATCCTATGAGACAGAGAATAAGGAAGATTTTTGTCTGCGAATTCATTTAATCCCTTTTTGAAGTTTTATACTTTTTAAATTATTGTTTTCTGTATTTGCATGCACTATTCTTTCGATTTTGGACATATTTTAGGTTGGAAATAACTATCTTATAACTTAATACACTTGACACTCTTGTGAGCACACATGTACGCAACAAAAATCGTTCACATACTTCAGAATCAAGAAAAAATCTTGAACACAAAGATAAAGAAAATCCAGAAAAGAAGAGTTTCAAACGAGATAGACACCATACAATTGCTTTTCATGAAAATTATAAGGAAGCTGCTTCGAAGCCTACAAGAAACTGTTTGGATGGTGCATCTTCTTAAAACATCAATTTTAGTGACAAAAACTCCTTTAACAACCTTAAAGTGCATGTCAAAAGCCACCCTAAACCAAACACTTCAGTTTTAAGCGTTCAGAACAACTTTATATTTTATTGTTTGCAAATAGCAAAAGGATGAAAATACGAAAATTCACCTTCGACGACTTGCCAAAACTTGTTAAATTGCTTAATGAGACGCATAAAGATTCTTACGAGTTTACTCCCTACACTGAAGAGGATCTTGGCTCTTGGATTAGAGACGAACATCTAGAAATTTTAATTGCTGAAGAGAACGGTGAATTTTTAGGTTCTACAGCTTATGAAGATAGCCACTGGGGAGAAGAAATAGTTTGGCTGGCAGTTTCTAAAAATGCAAACCAGAAACTTGTTGAAGACGCTTTAGTATCTGAAATTGAAAAGTATGTTAAGGGCGAAAAAGTTTTCACAACAGTGGATGCTGACAGCCCGAAAATTGATGAATGGAAAAGACGTGGCTACACGCCTGAAGGCGGACTCTATCACATGGTGGTTAACATTAACGGTTTGAAACCTCTACCAGAAGTCCCTAAGGGCGTAATTCTTCGAAGTTTGAGGGTTGGCGAAGAGAAGAAGCTTGTTGAAGCTGTAAACAAGAGCTTTGGCTGGGAAAGACTAAAAATAGGCGTTATTAACCGTTGGAAAAAAGAGAACCCTCCTTTCAACGAAGACTGGGTTCACGTGGCTGAAATCAACAGCAAAATAGTTTCTGTCGTAGTTTCTAGACCCAATAAAGAATATAACGAATTTTATCACGCTAAAAGAGGTTATCTGGGTCCAGCAGCCACCCTTCCCGAGTATCGTGGAAAAAATCTTGCCTCCGCTCTTACTTGTAGAGCTATGAACTTTCTGTTTGAGAAGGGGATGGACTCTGCGGCTTTGTATACTACGGAGCAGAATGTCGCGTCAGTTGCTCTCTTAACCAAGCTTGGTTTTAGAATAGGTCACTACTGGAAATTTCTCCGCAAAAATATTTCCCATGGTAAAGATTGTTTAAAAGGATAATTAGAGATTAGAGGGAGAAATTGTAAAAATTTCGGGGTGTAAAAAAGTTTTATGGCTTTCTTCTGGATGCCTCCTTTTCCACTTCCAACTCTCTAACCCTTGTCTCTATGAACTCAGCAACTTTCTCTTGACTATACTTTTGCTCTTCTTTCTGCAGCTTCAACTGTTCTTTGATTGTTGCTAACACTTTGTCCATGTCAAAAGGCTTTACAATGTAAGCGTCTGCTCCCCGGTTTACAGCTTCTATGGCGTTTTGCAGCGTCGGATAGCCAGTGATTATTATTTTCCGCATTTTGGGTGTAGTATCCCTTACCTTTGTTAGAAGCTCTATGCCTTCCATGTCAGGCAGCCTAATATCAATTAAAGCAAGATTGTAGGCTTTTCTCTTAGTTATTTCTATGGCTTTCTGAGCGGTTTCTGCCTGTTCAACAGTATATCCTTCTTCTTCAAGGATTGTTGTTAACACCTTTCTTATGTTTTCGTCGTCGTCAACAACGAGGATTCGAGCGCTTTCACCCATATTTTCTCACCTCCTTCCTTTATTTCTGGTTTAATTGGGACAACAACTGTGAAAGTTGTGCCCTTTCCAATTTCACTTTCAACTATAATGTTGCCTCCATGGGCTTCTACAATACGTTTGCAGATTGCCAAGCCGAAACCCATTCCCTTGGCTTTTGTTGTGAAGAGGGGGGTCCAAATTTTTTCCAAAACTTCTTTTTTCATTCCTACGCCTGTATCGGAGAAACTGAATTCTATGTTGTTGTTTCTTTTTCTGCTGGTTACTGTTATGGTGCCGCCTTTTGGCATGGCTTCCACAGCGTTTTTAACAATGTTCACGAAAACTCTTTTCATCTTTCCGATATCTACCCATATTTTCGGCTTGTCTTGCACACGCTTTTTCACCTTGATGTTTTTTGGAATCTCAACAAGGGACAAAGTTTCTTCCACAAGCGTTCTTGGATCGGTTTCTGTTGGTTCCAGCTCTATTTCCCGTGAATAGTCTAGAAGGTCGTTTATGATTTTGTTTGAATACTCTATGTTTTTCTCTATAAGCTCCAGCATTTCCTTAATTTTGACATCTACTTTTGGAGTAAGCTTCTTTTTTAGATAGTATTGGGCGCCTGCGATGCTTGTTAGTGGGTTGCGTAGGTCGTGTCCCACCATGCCCGCCAATTCGCCTATAACCGCTAACCTTTGAGCTTTAAGCAGTTTTTCTTGGGATTCTCTTAACTCTCGGGTTCTTTCTTCCACTTTCTGTTCGAGTTTTTCTGCGTACTCTTCAAGTTTTTCTCTTGCTTGTCTCAAACTTTCAATAAGCTGGGCGTTTTCAATGGTTATTGCAGCTTGGTGCAAGAAAAGCTCTAAAGGCGCCAATGTTTCTTTTGTGGGTTTTCTACCGTCCACGGGGTCGTCCATGCTCAAAATTCCAACGATTTTTCCCTCTGGAGTGCGTAACGGCGCGTAAAGCATGTCTTGCGGATGCCAGTCCACCATTTCTTCTGGAGAAAGCCTACTTAGAACGCCTGCGTAAGTTGTAGTCACGTCTGGTGGAGTTTCAGGTGGTAAACCGTGAATATGCTCTCTTATCCATGGGTCGCTCCATGGTAGATAGTAGAATTCTCCTATTTTGAAGCGTTCAAATTTTGGTCCTAACCTTTCTCGCCAAACGTGTCCAGGAGCTTTTCTTTCCATTAAAAGCTTTTGCTCTTCTTTTGTTAAGCCCACGGTGACAATGTCTGTTCCCTCAAGGTTTTCATCTCTTAGGGATATGACGACTCTTCGCCAGCCAAATTTTTGTATTGCTTTGGCGATTACTTTTAGTCTTTTCTGCATGTCTTTAACTTGCATAATTTTTGTGGAGCTTCTCATCAGATTCGCTATTTTCTTAGATATTTCTCTCAGTTCCTCTCTCCTTTCAAGGTTGGTTATGGCTGTGGCAGCGTGGGAAGCCAAGGCTTCTAAAAGCTCTTTGTCATCTTCATCGAAGGCGGCAATTCTTTTGCTTTCAACATTTAATACTCCTAAAATTCTTTTGCCTGCTTTTATTGGAACTGCAAGTTCAGAAAGCATTCCTTTTGCGCCAACCACATAATAGGGGTCCTTTCTAACGTCTGGAACTATAACAGGTTTGCCTGTTTTTGCCGCCTTTACCGTTATTCCCTTTTTTCCTTCAAGTGGCAGGTTGAGTGTGAGTTTTTCGGGATATTTGCGTTGAGCTACAAGTCTAAGCATTTTCCCCTTTACTCTGAAGAAAGAGGCGTATTCAAATCCAAGAATCTTTTCCATAACGTCTAATGTTATTTCATGGATTTCTGTTTGTTTCTGTGCCTTGTTCAAGTTTTTGGCGTACTCGTTTAATGCTGAAAGTGTCTGTTGTTTTTTCAGGTTTGTTATGGCGATGGCAGCGTGAGAAGCCAATATTTCCAGCAGTTTCTTGTCGTTTTCGTCAAAAGCGTTAAGCTTTCTGCTTTCTACATTTAAAACGCCAATAACCTTGTCGCCGAGTTTCATTGGAACTGCGAGTTCAGAACGTATGCCTTCTGCGCCTTCAACATAGCTTTTCTCTTTTCTGACGTCTGGAATCAAAATTGGCTTACCTGTTCTTGCAGCTTTTGCGGTTACTCCCTTTCTTCCATTTAGTGGCAACGTAAGTGTGGGTACATTTGAGAATCCTTTATGAAGCTTTAAGCATAGCATATCTCCCTCTATGATGAAGATGTCGGAGAACTCGAATCCTAGAATTTTCTCCATAGCCTCAACCGTAAGCTTGTAAATTTCTTCCATGCTCTTTGCCATGTTTAGACTTTGCCCATACATGTTTAATGCTGAAAGTCTTTTATCGTAAAGTTTCCTTTGGTTTTCCATTTTTTTATTTTCGGTAATGTCGAGCAGTTGAGCTATGGTTCGTTTTCTACCATGTCTATTCTGTATGAGGGCGGCTTTGATTTCAACGTCTCTTTCCTCGCCATTCTTCCGAACTATTTTAAATTTATATTGGGAAGGTTGTATTTCTCCTCTTTGTCTACGTAGGTATCTATCTTCAACCAAGGCTCTGCTGTCTTTATGGAGAAACTTTCTGAAATCTTGTCCAATTATTTCCTTTTTCTGATATCCGCTTAGACGTGTTGCCTCTTCATTGGCATAAATGATTCTGAAGTTTTCATCCATTATTAGGATGGTGTCGTGGGAGTTTTCCACAATGGTTCGGAAAAGTTCTTCGCTTTCCCGCAATGCCTCCTCCATCTTTTTCCGCTTGGTGACATCCCTCAAAATCACCTCAGCACCCACAATTTTTCTTTCCTTTCTAATGGGACTTGCTCTATACTCTGCAATTCGCTTTCCTTTTTTCGTGATAACTTCAACTTCTCCCTCAACAGTCTTTCCTCGGAGAACGTCTAAGGTGTGTTTACCTAGCTTTGGCCAGTGTTTCTTTGGAACGAAATGAAGCATGTTCTTCCCGATGAGTTCGTCTTTTTCGTATCCATACTCGGCAAAAACTTTATTGGCCGATAGAATGTTTCCTTTCCTGTCTAGGATGAGTATTGCATCAGACGCGTTCTCAAACAAGCTCCGATACTTCTCTTCAGATTCTCTTAAAGCTTCTTCAGCCTTCTTCTGTTCGGTGATGTCGCGGTCAGCACCCCGATATCCAATAAGCTTCCCTTCAGCATCGATTATTGGGACACCACTTGTCTCTAAAATAACAACATGGCCATCCTTGTGTATATTTCGATTCACAAACCCCGCAAACGGTTCTTTTCTTTTGAACACTTCAAATGCGACAGATTTAAGTTGTTCTCGCTCGTCAGGATGGAAGAAATCATAAAAGAACTTTCCAATAATTTCTTCAGCTTTATATCCTAACACTCGCTCAACTACCGTGTTGGAGTATGTGTAACGTCCTTCAGCATCCACTTCCCATATCCACTCACCCGAGTTTTCTGCTATGTCACTAAACCTCTTCTCTGATTCTCGAAGTTTCTCTTCAACTTTCTTGTACTGGCTTATGTCCATTACAAACAAGACCGCCCCTGCAAATTTTTTGTCTCTAAACAATGGGACGCCCACAACTCTTAGGAACGATTCTTTCCCGTATAGTGAAGTGAAACGGGTCTCTACAGATAGTCCTTTTCCTTTTAAAAGCTCGTTAAACTTGTCCACTAATCCTGTTCTTTTTACAGATGGCAATTTTCTGATGTCTGTTCCTATGGCTTTTGACTCTTCATCGGGAGGCACTCCAAGAATTTCTTTCATCTTAGGGTTTTCATATACAATTCGTAGTTTTTCGTCAAGTTTTAACGTTCCTACCGGAGAATTATCTAAAATTTCCTTAAAGCATTCAGAAACTGCTGTGTAATCCGTTTTCTTCATCGGTTACACATTCTCCTGTAGCAGCTGCTTCTTCACATTGTCTATGTACTCTTGAAAGTTCCAGGACTTTTCTTCAAATTTGAGACCTAGTTTTCCATAAAGATGTTTCAAAATGAGTTTTTCAAGATATGAAGCCCCTGGTCCAAAAATTCCTTCTAAAGCTTTTGTAAATTCTGTTAGATTTTCTGGAATGTACTCCTTTTTTATGTGAAAAGAAGTTTCCAAATGAAAGATTATGGCCTGCTTCGGAGAATCGCCGAGAGATGATAGACCATCCTCAACTGCTGCCAGAATGATGTCATTAAGGTTGTTTTGGGGCAATGGCTAACCCTCGAGGGCTAAATCTGATTTAGAATGAACTTTGCAACGCTTTGATAAATTACTTGTGAACTTTGAATCTGTATTTCAAAAGAAGAATTTTAGGCGCTGACTGTTTTCTTTTTTGGCTGTTCAAAAGCTTTTCTGGCAGCATCCACATATTCGAGAAATTCCAGTTCTTTTTTCGTTTTCCATTCTAGCGGCTTCCCAATTTTCTTGTACAAGTTTTTCATAATTAGAATTTCTATGAAATTTGCTCCTAAACCAAAAATTTTCTCTAATCCTTCTTCAAAATCCTTTAGGCGATTTGGAATCTCGTTTTTAGAGACTTTAAACTTGTCTTCAAGATGGAAATAGATGGCTTGTTTAGCTGATTCTCCAAGCGAAACCAAAGCGTCGTCTATGGCTTCAAGCAAGAGTTTTTCGAAGGCTTTCCCTTTTTTTGTCAACTGGCTATTTCTCCTAGACTGGAGCCGTGGAAAGTCTAACTTTATAGGATAAATAATAAAATACTTGTGGATTTTTAAATTTAATTCCTAATGAAGCCAATTTCGAGTTGAAATCAGAATAAAAATCCTATAAAAAGCTAAAAACGAATTGCCCCACATACCTTCTCCTTAACCAGTCCCAGCTCTTTAGCATAGTCCATAAGCGCGGTTCTCAAGATTTCACTCTCACTCGTCCCAAGCCGTTTGGCTAAAACGGTTAAAATTTCCCTCTGCTCTTTGCTTAGCACAACTTTAACAATGCATTTTCTAGGCATAACATGTCACTTTTCAAGGTTTAGCCCAATCTTTTTGCCTTCATGCTGGTCTGTGTGTGGGCTACTGCAGTGTACAATTTGCCTTTTCATTTTCTTCCTATTTAAACTGGGTGTTAGTTGTGTGAGGTTGATGGAAGGTGCCTTGGGAAATAACCGACCAGTACATTCGCAGTGGTCACCGCGGTGCAGAGGAGTTTAAGCCTGAAAGTTTGCGCACCATAACTTTGAGCGAAGAAGAGGGAATCAAAGCCGTAATTGGCAAACCTAAAGGTAAAGACTCTATGGAGGTTCAAAGCTATCTCTTCGACGTTTCTAAAGGCTGGACTTTGGAGAAGGCTAAGGCTTGGTTTGAAAAACATCATAAAGACGTGGTTAAACGCGAACATGTTTCCGCTGTGATTCCTTTTAAGGTTTTGGAAAAAATTGTTGACAAGCCCTTGCGGATTCGCGGAATAGCCCTAACCAGCGGCATGAGCAGAAACTTCAACATTTACACACCTCAAGAATTGCAGTCTTTCGCCGACAAACTTGTTTCCGCCCCCATCTACATGGAGCATGTTTCAGCAGCTAACGCTGTTGGAAAAATAGTTAAAACCGAATGGGATGGGCAGAACCTCTGGTATGAAGCTGAAATTTACGATGAAGAAACCGCTGAAAAAATCCGCAAGGGCTTAATAAAACACGTAAGCGTTGGAGCCGACTACGAAACCATAGACATTCTAGACGGAAAAGTGCCCCACGGCTTACATAACGCTGAACTAAGCCTCGTAGCTGTGCCAGGAGTACCAGAAACAAACATACAGGTTATGGAAAAACTGCAATCTACGGAGCAAGCCTCCACGCCCATAACGGCTGGCGAATACATTTTAGGCTATTACAGTGATGTTTCAGCTTTCATGCCGGAACATTTCAGAGCCGTTTGGCTTGACCGAGAAAACGGAATTTTGGCTTTAATGGGAAAACCGCGAAAAAACCCTGAAACCCAGCGGGTTCACGCAATCTTTTTCTCTAAAGAGAAAATGTGGGACCAAAACAAGATTAGAGACTGGCTTTCCCTCCACCCAAACTACATGGATTCAGCCTTCAACTACAATTTTGAATGTCTCTTTACACAGCCAGCAGAGCCAACAATACCCGTAAAAGACGTTATACGCTTACTTGAAAACGTCTTACCAAGCTCAATTGTTCAGAGAAGCTGGAGTTTCGGTCCCCAAAGGCTTTGTCAAGAGTTGAGGAGGATTATTTTGAAACTGCAAAAGCTTCGTGAAAGTCACCCTTGTGACCGCGAGTAGCCGAGGATGAACTCGGTGAAAGCGAAAAGTTTATGGAGTGATATAATATGGCGGACGTGTCTGGAAAAACCTGGATAGCAGTTGGCGAGACAGACGATCCGAACGCTATAATAGAATCTTTTGAAGCAGAGGCTGACATAACGAAAGGCGACCCTGTCTATTTAAGCGACGACAACAAGGTTAGCCCTGCAACTTCTGCTAAAGACTGCATTGGCATAGCCTTAAAAAGCGTTTCTATAGGCGAGCTTTGCCCAGTTCTAGTTCGCGGCAGAGTTAAAGTGAAGGCGGGCGGAGCCATAACCCGAGGCAAAGCCGTTTACGGTGCAGACGCAGACAAGCGAATTCTTGAACTGGCAGACCAGAATGTTAACGAAGGCGGCACAGACTCCTACACCA
The DNA here is from genome assembly GCA_003601605.1 of Candidatus Bathyarchaeota archaeon. Taxonomy (GTDB): domain Archaea; phylum Thermoproteota; class Bathyarchaeia; order Bathyarchaeales; family Bathycorpusculaceae; genus PIXZ01. The sequence goes on along the minus strand of PIXZ01000016.1, from coordinate 2,519 downwards.
TCTACTACAACCGTAAGCTTGGAACAGCCCTCCAATCCACAACCGCTGCAGACGACCTCCTCTTCATATACGTGGAGAAGTGAGCCAATATGAAACCGAAACTTTTTGAATCCCTAATGCAAAAAGACGGCGAATTCAAAGAGCACGTGGAAAGCTTAAGACATAAAGCAGCGGTACACCCGTTTCTTAGGCGCTACTGCGAAGTCGGCGTAAAAGAAGGATTTTTCAGCGACGTTATCAGCGCCCTAGGAAGAATGCATGACACCCTTGTACAAGCAGCTTATCCAGAAATGATAGGAAGAAACATAATCACAGTACGCCCCACAACCGAAACCATGGAGCGGTTTCCTTTAGACGAGAAGGCTGTGGCTTACCGTTACGCTGAAGGCGCAGCAACAAGACTCAGCGGGAAAAAAATAGCCACCGTGGACATATACACCAACATTCTGGCTGAAGCCTCTGAAGAATGGACCCGCGAATTTCTTGAAGACGCCACATGGAATGTTATGGATAGCATGATTGAAAAGGTTGGCAGAGCCCTAGGTGAAGAGGAAACCAACAGAATCTTGGCACTTTACGGCTCTATTGCAGATGCGGATTTGGCTGGCGGGGCTCCAATAGACCAGGGCGGGGCAGCTATGGACTGGAACGGCTTGGTTAAGCTTCACAACGCTGTTAGAAGCGAAAACTGGCGTCCCACAGTTCTTGTGGTAAGCGAAGTGCAGTTGCACCAGCTTTTAAGCGACGACAAGTTCATTCACGCGCAGTATTTGCCTGCTGAACAAACAGACCTTGAACAGGGTACGGTTACAAGCGTTTTAGGAATGAAAGTGCAGGCAAGCACCCTGGTGCCTAATGGAACAGCCTATGCCATAGACACTCGCGTTGCGGCAGTCATGCTTCTAAGGAGAGACATAACTGTTGAAGACTGGGAAGACATTAAAATGGGCAAATACGGCGTCAGAGCCACAACCCGTTTCGGCTTAGGAATTCTCCGAAGCAACGCAGTGGCGAAAATGACCAACATTTCAACCTCTCTCTAAAATTTCCAGGATAGAGTTGGAAAATGGGTGAATACGAAGGAAAATGTCCCCGTTGCGGCAAAATCCACTACTCAAAACGTAAAGGCGACAGGGTTGTCTGCGACTGCTGGCTTTACTGTCCCATATGCGGAGAAGAAATGACGCCTTACACGCCTGACCTAACGCCGAACACCTACGGCTTAGATGGAAAAAGAGACATGACTATACTTCGTGTATGTGCCCGCCATTCTCCCCCATTTTTCAGCACTCAAAAACCCGTGGAGATTGTTTGCACATGAGAAGCCTAAAAGAAAGGTTACATCTCGCAAAAACCGTGTTGAAAGAACTTAGTAGGCAACCCCTTTGCAGAACAATTCTTGAAAAGCGAACAGTCAAGAAAGTTGGCACTCACGCCACCTTCGAAAACATATTCCGTTATCTTGTAAAAAACGGCTACATACAAAAAAGCGGGCAGAAACATCGTGCACCTTACGTAATCACCGAGAAAGGCCTAAAACTTTTGGAGGGTTTAGAGTGACAAGCATTTTGAAACGTCTCATAGAAGCCTTCTCTCTCAAAACAAGAGGCGGATATGCATCCCCTCAAACACCAACAATCTACGAAACACCAGTAATCCCGCTTTCAGATGTGATGAAGCTTTATGAAAGAGACCCAGCTTGCAAGGCAAGCGTCGACTTATTAGCAGCTTCAACAGTTGGCATGGGCTTCTACACGACCGTGAACAAAAACTATGAAAAAGCGGAAGACGCCAAACGCATAGTTGACAAGTTCAACGAAGAAGCCAATTTAGACGCTTTACTGTGCGACATGGCAAGAATACTCATCGCTTGTGGAAACGATTTCTGGCTTAAAATAACCCCTGAAAGACTCACAGAACTGAATAGGCTTCCAGTAGACGCTGTGGAACGCATCCACCAAACCTACATAAAAGAGAAAGGACTGAAACTTCCCTATCAAGTGGAAGGCTACAAGCTTAGACAAAGCTACGGCGGCGAAATCTTAAGAAAAGAAGCAGTGATTCACTGGCGGATAAACTGTTTGGACATCTCTGGTTTTGGAACAGGCGTTTTACAAGTGCTTCTGCACTCGCTGGTTTTACAGTCTGACCGGAGACCAGCCTACGCTTGGATGAAAGCAAAAATAGAGAAGCAAAAATAGAGCGAATCATGCCGAAAATCTTTGAAAAATATGCTGGACCAGACGTTTTGGCTTTGCTAGAAAGAGCAGACGAGAAAACTATTAGAAATTTTGAAAAGGCCATAAAAAACCGCGGCGAAGAAGGGGCTTGGCTTTTTTATACGGGGAAAGGCGACATAAAACCTATAACCCTTGACCCTAGAGCTCGCTTCGAATACTACGTTGACCACATAGTAAACCAGTTCTATCTAGGCTGCGAAACACCATTGCCGCGCTTGTTCAGTACGCCAGGCTTTACGGAAGCTTCTGCAAAAGCAGCCTTAGACCTGCAAAACATGC
>PIXZ01000015.1 GCA_003601605.1 Candidatus Bathyarchaeota archaeon | reverse complement strand
ATGTCTCAAATAGGCTTGTATGGACTTGCTCTCATGTTGGGTGAAAACCCTGAAAGACTGCCTTTCATTAAAGTGGAAAGAACCTATGATTTGCTAAGTGGAGTTTATGAGACTTATAAGGGGACGATGGACGCGACGGTTAAGGCAAAAAATGGTATACTTCAGTTGGAAATTAAAGATAAGTATGTGGACATGATAATACCGCTGATACCAGAAGATATCGAAGGCGCGGTGAAAAGGTTTTACACAATCCAAAGCGGCGGAAAACTTCCCGTAGAGTTCACGGTTAAGGACGACAAGGTTGAACTAATTTATGAGCGGTATAGGCTAAAGAAAATTAGCGGTCTGTGAAGCTCTACAAGAGTGCTGAAACAATAAACCACGTGCCAAAGCTTACTAGCACCACGAAGCAGAAGCCGAATATCAGGTTATATGCTCTTTTGTTCAAAAAACGCCGTGACTTAAAAACCGTAAAAGAAACGAAAGAATCCCATAAAAGGTCGCATGACCAGTGAGTTAAAGCAAATACTAAAAGCCCTAGAAAACCGAAAAGATAGGCGTTCATTATTAATGCTGTGCCTATGGTTGCCCACCACAAAAAGAAGTAGGGGTTTGCAGCTGTTGCTAGAAAACCAGCAACAAAAGAGTCATGTTTAGACTCTTCATACTCCCTGCTTGTTTCTTTTCGACTTTTGAATGTTTGAACCCCCATGTAAATTAGAATTGCGCCGCCTACAAGACTTATTACTTTCTGAACGGTTGTGGAAGCAAAAAGGTCTTTTAGACCAAAGTATAAGAGAAAAATTAACGGAAATTCTATTGCCCCATGTCCTAGAGCTATTAAGGCGCCAGCAGCTTTGTTTTTATAGCCCTTTGCCACCGTCACAGCGAAAACTGGCCCCGGCATCATGACGCCAGATAGGGATATGAAGATTACGGAGAGCAGGAAAAAATACAGGTCTGTTATGGGTTCCATTCTTTGCACGTATTCTAGCCTATTTTCAGGTTTTCCATGAGGGCTTGTTGCATTTCAACTATTTCTGTGCTGTTTTTCGCTTTTACGTAAGTTTCTAATCTTTCATGATTTATTTCGAAGAAAGTGTGTCCCCACTTGAAAATTGAAAGCACCCTGTAGGCTTCGTTTTTGAAGCCAGCGATGAAAAGGGCTGCGGCTAAGGCTTCTGCTGTTGTAAGTTTTGTTAACTTGCCAAAATTCACGGGATTGCCTGCTAACAAGATGGGTAGACATCGGGATGTGCCCCGTACATGTTTTAGCATAACCTCTTTGGCGTGTTCCCAGCTACAGTCCAACGCAGCTAATCCGAAATTTTGTATTCGCTGTCTATCTGCTGGAGAAAACGCTATTTCAGAAAAAGGGTTGAGGACAACAGCCCTTCTTGGTAAGAGTTTTAGTTGCCGCACCAGACGAACTAAACCGTGGCGTTTCAGCTTTAAAGCCGTGCATTTTTTAGGGTCACATTGTCCCGCATGGTAAACAACGATTTTAACTGGTTTTTGCATTTTGTTTTTGCACCTTCAAATGCCTCATAGGCTCGTTTAAAACATGTGGAATTTTGTCAATAAGGTCTGTGGCAACTATGTGATAGCCCTTTTCTTCAAGAACCATGTCTCCTGCGGCACCATTAACGAAGGCGCCGGCAACAGCAGCTTCAAACGGGTCGTTTTTCTGGGCTAGAAAGGCGCCGACGATGCCTGACAACACGTCTCCTGTTCCGCCCACAGTCATGCCAGCATTTCCAGTGAAATTCAGCTTGAACCTTTTTCCATCAGAAACTATGTCTACTGGTCCTTTTAACAGAATTACCGAGCCTAGTTCTGCAGCTGTTTTCTGCACTTCACCTATTTTTTCGTTCAACTTCTCCGGAAGACTTTCACCAGCTAAAATTGCGTATTCTCCAGCGTGGGGCGTTAAAACCAGGGGCACGTTAAGTTCTCTTTTAAACTCTGCATAGGCTTTTAATCCGTCAGCGTCTAAAAGCAGGGGTTTGCCAAACTCTTCCACAGCTTCAATCACGACTTTTACAGCTTCCTTCGTGTCTACATGTAAGCCAAGCCCCGGACCGAGAACAACCGCGTCAACTTTCTCTATATAAGCCTTTAAGGCTGGTAGGTTGCTGATGTTTAGGTGTTTTCCTTCAAGTTTTATAGTGATTAGGTCTGGCGACATGGAAGATATGGCGAAGGCGGTTTTTTCTGGAGCTGCAACGTAGGCTAAATCCACCCCTGTGCGTAATGCGGCTAAGGCTACTAAAGCGGGTGCGCCAGAAAAGGTTTCACTTCCGCCGATAACAAGTAGGCGTCCAAAATCTCCTTTATGAGCTGTGGGCGAGCGTGTTTGGCTGACTAGTTTTACGTCTCCGGGTCCAGCGTAGTTTTCCAGTTCTGCGGGTAATCCTATGTTTTTTACGATGAGTTCGCCAACGTATTCTTTGGCGTTTTGTAAGCCTCTTTTTGGTTTGTGAAAGGTTATTGTTAGATTTGCTTTGACTGCTTCGCCTAAAATTTCGCCTGTGTCTGAATCTATGCCTGTTGGCACGTCAACAGCTATTTTAAACGCGTTTATGGCGTTGATTTTTTGCACTAATTGTAGAATTGGCGGTCTTAGTTTGCCTTTGGTGCCTATTCCAAGAAGGGCGTCAACCACTATTTCTGTTTGTATTTCTGGGATAAGGGTGCTGTCATAAACTTCGTGGATGGTAACGGTTTCCCTTAAAGATTGGAGCGCTTTCCAGTTTTCTAAAGCGGCTTCGTCCGCTATTGCTTTGGCTTTTCCAGCGAGAACCACGATAACCTTAAAGCCTAGGGATGTTAAGTGGCGGGCTGCAACAAACCCGTCGCCTCCATTTCCTCCTAAACCACAGAAAACTGCAACGGGTTTTTCTGGTTTGAATCTTGAAGCAATTTCCGCGGCTATGCTTCGTCCAGCGTTCTCCATTAACTGAAGCCTAGAGATGCCGAAGTACTCAGCGTTTAACTCTAAAGCTCGCATTTCACGGCTTGTAACGAAAACCTTTGTTTCCTCTGGTTCTTGCATTTCTTAAACCTGATATTTTATGGTGGAAAATAGAAGATAAGCCTATTCCCATCAACGCAGTATGTGTGTTTTTCCTTTTTATGTAGCAAAATATTTTAATGTATAACATTGAAACATTAAGTGAGGAAAATTAAATGCCGACAGCATTTGTGTTAATAAATACGGAAATAGGTTCAGAAGCAGATGTCCTAAAGGATTTAAAGAAAGTTGAGGGAGTTGACGAAGCTTTCGCTGTTTATGGAGTCTACGATATAATTGCAAGAGTAAAAGCGCCGACGATGGATAAGCTTAAGGAAATTGTAACATGGAAAATTAGAAGACTTGATAAGGTTAGGTCAACATTAACCATGATAGTTGTGGAAGAACAATCAAAGTAGCAAACCCTTTTCTCTTTTTTATTCAACAATTAACCCTTTCACACCATCCTTTTCTAAAACTTCAATTCATCAAAGAACGAGTTGCCAATAGATGAAGACAAAAACCATGCATATAGGGTTCGACGATACGGACTCTACCAGAAAGGGATGCACCACCTATATTGCCGCCCTTCTAGTGGAGAAATTGTCAAAGTTTGGAGTCGAATTCCTAGACTATCCGAATCTTATTCGGTTGAATCCTAATGTGCCGTGGAAAACTAGAGGAAACGGAGCCTTATGCCTAAGGATAAAGTATACGGAGAAAATTGAGGAAGCAATAAAAGAAACTGTAATAGCGTGTGTGGAAGAGCATTCAGACCTTGAATTCAGAGGCACAGAGCCGGGCATTGTTTTCTTCCCGCAAAAGAAAATTCCGAAAGAAGTTAAAGCCTTTGCAAAAAACACCATAACAGGAATTGTTAATTTGAAAGATGCTTTGAGGCTTTTGAAAAAGTTTGGAGCAGAAGCAGTTGGTTTCAAAAATGGTAGAGGAATCATTGGTGGTTTAGCGGCTATAGGTGAAACTCTTGAAGGAGACCATACTTACGAGCTTATCGCCTATCGTGTTCCAGAAAATTATGGTTTAAAAAGGCGAGTAGACCAAGCTTCGATTTTTGAGATGGATAAGGCAACAGCGCCCTACACTTTTAATAATGTAGACTGGGAAAAGGGCAGAGTCATAATAACGCCTAGAGGACCAGACCCCATTCTCTTCGGTATTAGGGGTGAAACTCCAGAAGTTGTGAAGAAAGCCTTTGGAATAGTTAAAACTTTTGAGCCTGTTGAAAGATGGGTTATTTTTCGAACAAACCAGGGAACGGATGTCCATCTTAGAAGGGTTAGAAAGCTTGAGGATGTTGAGCCTTACCATCCAGTTATTATTCGAGGTTTTGTGGCGTCTAACCCTAGAATAGTTCCGAGAAGACACATAATTTTTTCTTTAAAAGATGAAAGCGGAAAAGTTGACTGCGCAGCCTATGAGCCTACTGGAGCTTTGCGCAAAGTCGCAAGGAAACTGATTGTTGGAGATTATGTGGAGATTTATGGTGGTGTTCGAGCTCCTTCTTCAGCTCATCCGTTAACTGTAAATCTTGAAAAAATTAGGGTGCTAAAGCTTGCACCTAAAATCTTGTATCAAAACCCAGCATGCCCAAAATGTAGCAAAAGAATGAAGTCCATGGGTAAAGATAAAGGGTTTAGGTGTGAAAAGTGCGGTTTCAAAGACCCGAATGCCACAAAGGTTGAGGTTAGAGTGAAGAGAAACTTGAAAAGAGGTTTGTACGTGACATCGCCTAGGTCGCAGAGACACCTAACTAAACCTTTAAGACGTTACGGTTTGGAGAAGCGTCGCGGAACCGCTGTGAAGCTTGCGGATAAGTGGCATTTTCCGTAATTTTTAGTCTTCGCGAACTTTGAACATTTCGCATAGTAGTCGGTAAAGCTCATCACCACCCTCCACTTTTGAAAACATGTCCTTTTCAGCTTTTAGTATACGTCCTACAGCCCGGTATGTTTGTCTCCATTCTAGTTCTTTCCACATCATGCGGTAGTTTTTCAGTTCAATCCATGCTCTGAAAACGAGAACTACGAACATTCCAAGAGTTAATACGAGATTTAGTATGTATATTTCCATTATATCCGTATTCTGCACCTCCATCTTGTCAAAATGGTTATTTTATTAGGCAATAGGCATTTAAATGGCTATGCAGAGGGTATAAAAGGGAAAACTATGAGCGAGTTGATTTCGCCAATCGCCTATCAGATTGGTGTGGGTGGTGTAGGCGGTTTTGTAGTTGGGTATGCCGTTAAAAAAATCAGCAAGTTAGTAATGATTTTGATAGGTTTGGCGATAATTACGCTCCTTTATCTAGGTGCAAGCGGAATACTCAACATAAACTATGACAAATTATGGGAGGCGTTATCCAACTTTTTTGTCTTTTTAGGAGATACAGTTTCGTGGTTTGCCAGTTTAATTGTTTCTGTACTTCCATTTATGGGAAGCTTCATAGCAGGTTTTCTGTTGGGCTTTAGGTTTGGATAGCAATACAGTTTAAATTTGTGTACCGCTCTAATCCTTTGAACATACAAAACAGCATGTCTTGGAGCGCTTAAATTTGAAGAAAAAGTTTCCAGTAGAAGAGTATAGTCTCCCCTTCTTTAAAGAGTTAGGCTATGTTAGGAAACTTTGCCCAAAATGCGGCGAGTATTTTTGGACGCAGAATCCAGACCAGGAAACTTGTGGAGAAGCAACAGCAGACGGATGTGCCTTTTACACTTTCATAAATAATCCGCCTACAAAAAAAAGCTACACACTCCGAGAAATGAGAGAGCTTTTCTTATCTTTTTTCGAGAAGCATGGGCATAAACGCATAAAACCCTATCCGGTGGTAGCTAGATGGAGAGACGACATCTACTTAACCCACGCAAGCATAATTGACTTTCAGCCCTATGTAACAGAGGGAATTGCTCCGCCGCCAGCAAACCCCCTTGTAATTGTTCAGCCATGTATAAGAATGGTTGACATAGCTAACACTGGACCAACCTTTGGCAGACACTTAACAATTTTTGAAATGGGTGGACATCACGCTTTCAACTATCCAGAAAAAGAGGTTTACTGGAAAGACCAGACTGTAAGGTATCATCACGAGTTCATAACTAAAGAGTTGGGCGTAAAATCTGAAGAAGTTGTTTACAAAGAAGATGTTTGGATTGGCGGTGGAAACGCAGGTCCCGACGTAGAGTGTATTGTTCGCGGTTTAGAGGTTGCCACGTTAGTGTTTATGCAGTTTAAAGTTGTTAACGGCAAATTTGTTAAACTGCCCATAAGAACCGTGGATACTGGATATGGCATAGACCGTTATACTTGGCTTTCTCAAGGAGTGCCCAGCGCTTTCCAAGCTGTTTACGAAAGTGTGTTGGATAAGATTTTTGAAATGGCTGGAATAGCAAGAATAGACCACAAGCTTTTGGCGAAAGTGGCGGAAGTTTCGGGTTTAGTTAGCCTAGACAAGACTGCCAACAGACTTGAAGTGAGAAGTAGAATAGCCGAGCTGGTTGACATGGATGTAAGAGAACTTGACAGTTTTCTTATGCCCATTGAAAATGTTTTCGCAGTAGCTGACCACACCAAATGTTTAAGCTTCATACTTTCTGAAGGCGTGGTTCCTTCAAACATTCAAGAAGGATACTTGGCTAGACTTCTCTTTCGCAGAATTTACCGCCTATTAAGAATGTTAGGCATTTCAGATAAACTCTATGATATTATGGACTTGCAGATTAACTTCTGGTCTAAAGATTATCCGCATCTCTGCGAGATGCGCAACGAAATCATGGAAATACTGAAAGTGGAAGAGGAAAAATTCGAAGACACTATAAAAAGAGGGGAAGGGCTTGTTAAAAGGATTTCCAGCGAACTAAAAGCAGAAAGGGCTAAAGAAGTCCCCGTGGAGACTTTGACAGAGCTTTACGACTCCCATGGGCTTCCACCAGAAATAGTCAAGGAATTCGCCGGAAAAGAAGGGTTAAAAGTGGAAGTTCCGGAAAACTTCTATGCCCTAGTTGCCCAAAGACACATGCAAACACAAAAACCAACAGAAGAAATTAAACCCGAAAAAATGTTAGAAACCGCGGTTTCAGAACTTCCGGAAACCGAACCCTTATACTATAAAGACCAGTACATGAAAGAGTTTGAAGCAAAAACCCTCAAAGTAATAGATAACAAGTTTGTTGTTCTCGATAAAACATGCTTTTACCCAGAAGGTGGTGGACAACCAGCAGACACAGGCTATCTGATTTTTGACGGAAACAAGGTTGAGGTTGTAGAGGTTAAGAAAGTTGGCAGAGTAATAGTTCACAAAATAAAAGGCGCTAACGTTCCAAAAGAAGGCACCACAGTTAAGGGAGTTATTGACTGGGAAAAACGTTACAGTCTCATGAAAGCACACACTGCAACCCACATAATTAATGGAGCAGCCAGAAGAGTTCTGGGACAGCATGTTTGGCAGTTTGGAACCCAAAAAGGCATAGAAAGCACTCGACTGGATATTTCTCACTACAAAAGACTGACACAAGAAGAAATCCATAAAATAGAGACACTGGCAAACGAGGCTATTCTCAAAAACATGCAAGTGGAAGCCACTTGGATGCCTAGAAGCGAAGCAGAAAGCCTCTACGGATTCAGACTATACCAAGGCGGAGCAGTTCCAGGCAAGGAAATCCGCGTAGTAAAAACGGGAGACTGGGATGTTGAAGCTTGCGGAGGCACCCACTTGAAAACCACGGGCGAGATAGGCTTTATCAAGATAATACATTCGGAAAGGGTTCAAGACGGTGTTGAAAGACTGGTTTATTCTGTGGGACTTTCAGCTTTAAAGGCTGTACAGCAAAACGAGAAACTCTTATGGAAACTTTCGGAAATCCTAAACTCGCCAGTGGAAAAACTGGACAAAACAGCAGAAAAGCTTGTTAAAGAATTAAAAGAGGCTAAAGCGGAGAAAAGAAAGCTTGTTAAAGAACTAGCAAAACGAGAAAGCATTGGCGTAGGCGCAAAGGCGGAGATGGAAGCAGTTAGCGAAATAAAGGGCGTTAAAATTGTAAAACGCGATTTCCAAGAAGACATTGATGTTGACCGCATGGTGCAAACAGCCAACGAAATAATCAAAAGAGACAACGCTACAGTCGCAATATTTTATGGAACAGATGGAAAAAGTGCAAGAATAATGGTTATGGCTGGAGAGAAAGCCGTTGGAAGAGGAGTGAACGCCAACAAGATAGTTCGCGAAGCAGCGGCAATCCTAGGCGGTGGAGGCGGAGGAAAACCTAACTTTGCTCAAGGCGGCGGAACACAAACTGAAAAGTTGGCAGAGGCTGTGGAAAGAGCCGAAAAGCTTGTGGAAAAGCAATTAAGAAATAGTTGAAGAAAACTTTTAAAAACATAGCTTGCATTATTGCTATGAAAACTCTTTATCATGGAGAATTGAAAATATGGTAAACGAAGGAAAAGGAACTTTGTTTAAAAGAAAAGATGGAAAATATTTGATTTATGTTCCCGTAGACCTAGCTGAAGACAGCATGTTCCCTTTTAAGGACTTTAAAAAGACGAAAAGAGGAGCTGAATCCATCCCAGTAAAAATAAGCTTCAAAATTGGAAACAACAAGCTGATAATAGAGAAATGGCAAGAACCCCAAGAAAAATAATTGCAAAAATTTAATCACCCTTCACTTTTCACTTTTGCAGAAAAATACTAGAGGGGGGGTACCCATTTTAGCTTACCGACAAACCATAAAATTTACGTCTAAGAGAAAGAAAATGTAGGAAAATGTAGTAAAGGTTTAAAGCAAGTTTGCACTAGAATACATGCGGTGTTAAATGTGAGGGACCACGTTCTCCACCAATAAAAACAAAACCTTTAATACCCCTCAAACCAGTTCAGAAAACTTTATGGAATTTTTAAGAAAAATCGAGGAAAAATGGCAGAAACGCTGGGAAAAAGCAAAAATCTTTGAAGCAGACCCAGACCCCAGAAAACCAAAATATTTCATCACAGTAGCTTATCCCTACCCCAACTCGCCACAACACATCGGCCACGCCAGAACCTACACCTTAGCAGACGTGCACGCCAGATACATGAGAATGCGCGGCTACAATGTGCTTTTACCCATGGCATTCCACTATACAGGCACCCCAGTCCTAGCTATGTCCAAACGCCTAGCAGAAAACGACAAAGACCTCATAAACGATTTTATAAACGTCTATAAAGTTCCAAAAGAAAAACTAAAAGAATTCACAGACCCCCTCGCCATGGCGAAATACTTCCACAAGGAAATAAAGGAAGGAATGAAAAGAATAGGCTATTCCATAGACTGGCGACGCGAATTTACAACCATAGACCCGAACTACAGCCGATTCATAGAATGGCAATTTGAAAAACTTCGCCAAAAAGGCTACATAACACGAGGAAGCCACCCTGTGGGATGGTGTCCAAAAGACGGAAACCCCGTGGGACAACACGACACTGTGGGCGATGTGGAGCCAGAAATAGGCGAGTTCACCTTAATAAAATTCAAAAAAGACACCATTGTTTTCCCCACCGCTACATTACGTCCAGAAACAGTTTTCGGAGTAACAAACCTATGGATAAACCCCCAAGCCACATATGTAAGAGCTAAAGTGGACAACGAAGAATGGATTATCAGCCAAGAAAGCGTAGAAAAACTACGACACCAAAACCGAAAAGTCCACGTGCTAGAAACTTTTCAAGGAAAAAAACTTGTAGGAACAATTGTAGAAAATCCTGCAACCAAAACAAAAATAATGGTTTTACCAGCAGACTTTGCAGACCCTAAAAACGCTACAGGCGTAGTAATGTCCGTTCCCAGCCACGCTCCCTACGATTACGTTGCATTGGAAAACATCAAAAAAGAACATGCAAAACTAAAGGAATACGGATTGAACCCAGAAAAAATAGGGCAAATCCAACCCATCTCCCTCATCGCTGTTCCAGGATATTCTGAAATTCCAGCAGCAGACGCCGTTAAAAAAAGGAAGATAACGGAACAAACAGACCCAAAACTGGAAGACGCAACAAAAGAAGTTTACAGACACGAATTCCACAACGGCAAAATGAAACCAAACACTGGAAAATACTCTGGCATGCCAGTAGCCCAAGCAAAAGAAAAAGTCAAACAAGACCTAATAGCCGAAGGCAAAGCCGCAACCATGTACGAACTCGTCAATAAACCAGTAAAATGCCGCTGCGGAACAGAATGTATAGTAAAAATATTCCAAGACCAATGGTTTATAGACTATGGAAAACAAGAATGGAAAACCTTAACCCACAAATGCTTAGACAAAATGGAAATACTACCAGAAGAACTCCGCGCAGAATTCGAATACGTGGTTGACTGGCTACATGAAAAAGCTTGTGCAAGAAAATCTGGCATGGGTACAAGACTGCCATGGGATAAAGAGTGGATTATCGAATCCTTGTCAGACTCCACCATTTACATGGCATACTACACAATAGCCAGACACCTTAAAGAACACAAGATAAAACCAGAACAACTAACAGACCAAGTCTTCGACTACATATTCCTAGGGAAAGGAAACATTAACGAAATAGCCGAAAAAGCCAATTTAAACGTTGAAGTCCTAGAAAAAATGCGTCAAGAATTCCTATACTTTTATCCTCTAGACAGTCGCCATTCCGGACGCGACCTAATCCACAACCATCTAACATTCATGATATTCAACCACACAGCCATTTTCCCAGAAAAACTGTGGCCAAGACAAATCGTAACTAACGGAAGCGTAATGATGGAAGGCGTAAAGATGAGCAAATCCTTCGGTAACATAATCCCGCTAAGAGAAGGCCTAGAAAAGTTTGGGGCAGACCCCATAAGACTAAGTGTACTATCAACAGCAGAACTGTTACAAGACGCTGAATTCAACCCTTCCATAGCAAAATCCATGATAGACAAGCTTGAAAAACTCTACAAATCCGCTATCCAAACTGCAAAAATCAAAACAACAGAAAGCAAACAAAAATTAGCTGAACAATTTGACGCAATAGATAAATGGATGCTAAGCCGATTGCAGAAACACATCATAGACGCCACAGAAGCCATGGAAAAAATGTCAGTACGCAAAGCCATCCACAGCATCCTCTACGAATTAGACCAAGACACACAATGGTATCAAAAACGCATAGCAAACCGAAAAAACAAGGAAAACGTAAAAAACTATGTGCTAAGACGAGTTTTAGAAGCACAAGTATTAATGCTGACCCCAGTAGCACCCCACATATGCGAAGAAATATGGAAAATACTAGAAAAAAAGGGCTTCATCTCCACAAGCCCATGGCCAAAACCAGACCCAACAGAAATGGACATTAAAGCCGAAGAAAACGAAGAGTTCCTAATAAACTTGTTAGAAGACACTGAAAACATCATAAAAGTCACAAAGGCAAAACCGAAAAAAATCTTTTACTACGTAGCAGCACCGTGGAAATGGAAAATCTATTTAAAAGCGTTAGAAAAATCCACGCAAGGTAAAATAGAGCTAAAAGAACTCATCCAGGAAGTTTCAAAAAAGGAAAGAACCAAAGCAACAGCAAAATTCGCTTTAAAAACTATTGAACAAATAAAAACAATTCCGGAAAAAAGGAAACAGAATGTCCTAAAAATTGGAGCAATAGATGAAAGAGAAACAATTGAAAATGCAAAAGAATTTTTAAGCAGGAGGTTAAAGGCTGAAATCATTGTTTATAACGAGAAAGACAAAGAAATATACGACCCTAAACGAAAAGCTGCCATAGCTACGCCGCTTAGACCCGCCATCTACATAGAATAGCTTAACTTCACAAAAACCTTGACAAAGAAGTCAACGTTCTAGAATTTACTTTTATATGGTAGTTTCGCCGTCCACCACTAGTTGTTGTAACATAGAAATCCTCTTCTTCCCTAAGCTTACTTCCATATAACAAAGCCAAAATTGTACGGCAAATATTCACAGTAGTTAATTTCTCATTTTTAATCTTCTTATCAATCTCTTCCTGCAAAACTCTAGGATTAATTGTGTAAACAACTTCGGAACCGCCTTTCGTCTCATAATGCATTTCCATATCCTTTAACAGAAACTGGATAATATCATAATATGGAGATTTACGGTTCATAATTAAACGTACATAATTCGACAGAGGGATGGGGAGATCTTTTGGAATTTCTGACACTTCGCCTCCCCCAATATAAATATAGATACCGGATTTAAAAAGTTTGAGTAAAAATGTTCTACAGATAACAGATAAAACTATATTTCACAAGGTTATATCCAAATCTTGAAAGGGGGTCCGTGGCGCAGCTTGGATACGGCATACGCCAAAAAGCGCGTCGGCCTTCTAAGCCGGAGATCCTGGGTTCAAATCCCAGCGGACCCGCCATAGCACCTGTTTGGGTTTGACCTTCGGTTTGCGAACGGAAATTATAAATGGGTAATGCAATAATAAATGGTAAGCGCGTTAATATTTGCCTTGTCGGTGTATAAGGGATTGTCATGAGCACGCATGCAGATGAATTAAAACTTAGGTTGATGACTATTGAGCTGCTTAGAACTGCTAAGTATAAGCGTAACATTACTTATCGGGAGTTAGCTTCTAAAACAGGTTTACCTGTGACTGTTTTAAGCAGATACGCGAAAGGCCATGTTTTGCCTAATACTGCTAGAGCGAAGCAGCTTTGGAAAGTTTTATCAAAAATTGTTGGCTTGGAAGTGGAGATTCGTAATAGGATAAGATTTGATGAAGAAGGATATTTTGATAATACTGATATCATAGGAGATTTCAACATTCTTCAGCAGGCAGCCAACCACGCTTTAGCTAATTTTGCTGGAAAACGGGTAACGAAGGTTTTAACCGCGGCTGTTGACGGGATTCCCTTGGCTACTATGGTGGCTAATGCTTTAGGAGTCAATCTTGTAATCGCAAAGAGAAACAAAGAGGTGGGCGTGAAAGCTTTTCTGGAGGAAACCTATGTTTTGGGCAGAGATTCCGGCGTGACTATGACGCTTTACATTCCAAAAGACGCAATAAAAAGGCGGGATAGCGTCTTGATAGTTGATGACATGATTAAAAGCGGTGAAACTCAGGCGGCGCTTGTTAATCTGGTTCGAAAAGCGAGAGCAGAAATTTCGGGAGTTTTCTCACTTATATCTGTAGGAGAAGAGTGGAGGAAGAAGCTTAAACTTCCAAGTGGATGTCAAGTGGAAGTTATTACCTATATTAAGGCGCCACGGTAGAAAGACATTCGTTTTTAAACATGCAAGTGGTACATTTTCGTTTTCTACAAAAATCTTTTCCAAGTCTAAGCAGGGCTGTTTCAAAGTTAATGTAAGATTTTCCGGCAACTCTGTTTTTGCGCCAAAACTCTTTAAGCTGTTTTGACGCATCATCCATTGATGTTTGTTTTTCTATTATTCCAAGATTCTGTGCTGCAAGCATAACTAAGCTTGTGGGTTTGGGGTTTGCTTTCATCCAGAGGTTGCGCAATTCCCTTAGAAAAATGCTTACTGTAACGTTGCCAATACCTTTCCCAAGCTTTTTCAGCTTTTCCTCTAAATCATGGCTGTCAGAAGCTTCATCATGAAGTTTGGTTATGCTTCCGCCGTATTGTTGTTTGAGATTTCGCATGACTTCTAAAAGCTTGTCTGCAGTTTTGAAATCGTAGCGGGTGTAGCTTCCCTCATCTAATATTTTGACAAGTCCATCCCAGCCTGTATTTAGAATTTTGTCTGGTGTTAAAGCATTGTATTTCTGAAGGCACTTGTAGGTTTTGATGACTGATTTTTCTGTTATGGGTGCGCCGAAAAGGATGGAGGCTAAGAACCATTTGAAGATTTCTTCGTCTTTTCCGCTGGAAAGGTTTATGCCTAAAACTTCAGAATAAGGTTTACCAAAATTTTCAATAAGCCGTTTAACATGTTCTTTTTTCACAGTGCCTTTCTTCCCTTTTCTACAAAATTTTATACGGTTTACCTAGCATAAACGGTTTACTGAGGTTAATGTTAATGCCTAACATGAGAACTATCGAATGGCAGAATGGCACAGTCTTAACGATAGACCAGACAAGGCTTCCCCATGAAACGGTTATTCTTAAAATGAAAAGCTGCGAAGAGATTGCTGAAGCTATAAAATCTATGAGGATAAGGGGGGCTCCCCTTTTAGGGGCGGCTGCAGCCTACGCTCTGGCTTTAACAGCACACTACTCTAAAGCTAAAAGCAGAGAGGAAATTGTTAAAGAGTTAGAAAAAGCGGCTGACCTTTTAAGAAAAACTAGACCTACGGCTGTAAATCTCTTCTGGGCAATTGAAAGAATTCTTACAAAAGCTAAAGGTTTTTCTGGAAATGCAAAAGCCTTAGCTGCTGCTGTAGTGGAGGAAGCCAAAAAAATAGCGGATGAGGATGCTGCTGCAAACCGTCTTATTGGAAAATATGGCGCGCAGCTAATCAGCAAGGGGGATACTGTCTTAACGCATTGTAATGCTGGCGCCTTGGCTACGGTGGAATACGGCACTGCTTTGGGAGTTATAAGAGCCGCGTGGGAACAAGGAAAAAAGGTTAAGGTTTTTGCCACTGAAACTCGTCCAAAATTGCAGGGTGCAAGATTAACAGCCTATGAGCTTGTTAGGGATGGTATACCTGTGACTTTAATTACTGACAGCATGGTGGGTTATGTCATGCAAAAAAGGCTGGTAAACAAGGTTGTGGTGGGAGCTGATAGAATTGTTAAAGATGCTGTTATTAATAAGATTGGAACGTTTACTGTGGCTGTTTTGGCCAAAGAGCACGGTATACCCTTTTATGTTGCAGCTCCAAAATCCACTTTCGACCTAAAAATCACGTCTGCCGACGTAATTATTGAAGAAAGAGACCCGAAAGAAGTGACAAATATTGGCTCAATACGCATCGCTGCCGAAGGCGTCAACATTCTAAATCCAGCCTTTGATGTAACTCCGCTAAAATATGTGACAGCCATAATTTGTGAAAGCGGCATTTTATTTAAGGAAGATTTTGATAAGTTTAAAGCCTAGCATTAAGTAAGTGATGAGTTAAATGAGCAAAAGCAGAGAAAAAGGTGTGAAAATTTCCGAAGTTAAAATTAAAGGTTTACTAGTTGAAAAAGGTGTGAAAATTTCCGAAAACCAAAAAGTAGATGAGCTTTCTTCAAAGGGATATGGCGTAGCGGAAAATGATGGTTTTCTTCTAACTTTTTATGAAGCACTTTACTTGTTGGATAGAGAACAAATAGAGGTGGAAGACAAAAAAGGCGGAAAAGTGGATTTTCAAAGCTTGTTGAAACGTTACAAAAGTGTAGAAAAAGATGCTTGGTCTAAATATTTGGTTTATAGGGACCTAAGAAGCCGTGGATACGTGGTTCGAGAAGGCTTTGGTTTAGGCGTTGATTTTCGAGTTTACGAAAGAGGCGAATATGGAAAAAACACGGCAAAATACTTGATTTTAAACATACAAGAAGGCAAACCAGTTACAGTGGAGAAGCTAGCACACATCATGAAACAGTGTCAAAGTCTCAAGAAAGAGTTGGTTTTGGCTGTTACCAACCGCAGAGGAGAAATCGTTTACTATTCCGTATCACAATTAACACTAGCATAAAAAGGGTGAAAAGGTAAATGTCAAGTTTCCAAACTGTTCGTGGGATGAGAGATTTTTTGGCAGAAGAAGCTAAAATGATGCGGTATATAGAAGGCAAAGCCAGAAGAATAGCTGAGCTTTACGGTTACAAAGAAATAATCACTCCCGTGGTAGAATCTTACGAGCTTTTAGCAGCCAAAGCTGGCGAAGAAGTTCGCTTGAGAATGTACACTTTTAAGGATTTGGGCGGTCGCATGGTTGCTTTGAGACCAGAATTCACTCCTTCCGTGGCAAGACTTGTGGCGACCACCCTAAAAAACGAACCTAAACCATTCAGACTATTTTGTGTTGGAAGCCTCTACCGTTATGACGAACCGCAGCGGGGACGGTATAGAGAGTTTTGGCAGTCAAACTTTGAACTTATGGGCTCCAACAAGCCTGAAGCTGATGCAGAAATACTGATGTTAACGAGCGATTTAATGAAGAGTGCGGGATTGAAAAATGTTACTTTTAAGGTAGGGCATGTTGGAGTTTTAAGAGGAATTATGAAAAGCGAAGGATTAAAGGAAAAGACGCAAAACAGTGTTATGCAGTTAATGGACAAAAAACAATATGAAGAAGCCTTCAAACTTATTGAAAAAGCTGAGGCTTCGCAAAAATGTTTAGACACTTTTAGGAAATTGGTAGAACTTAAAGGCGGCGAAATTCTGGAAACACTAACAAAATTAAAGGAACATGTCAAGCACTATGATGAAGCTTCAATTGCCGTAGAAAATTTAAAGGAAATTCTTGAACTGTTTTCAGCCACTGAATGCAAAATCAACATTAATGTCGACGCTGGCTTCGCGAGAGGTTTAGAATATTATACTGGAATGATTTTCGAGGTTTACGTTCCAGAGTTAGACATAGCCTTAGGCGGCGGCGGAAGATACGATAAGCTTATTGAATTGTTTGGAGGGGAACCAACTCCGGCGGTGGGGGTTGCCCATGGATTGGATAGGATAATGCTTGCAATGCAGAAACAAAAAGCTTGTTTAGAACTAAAAGAAAAGAAGAAGGCTATGGTTATCCCTACGAAAGAAGGATTAAAAGGCACCGCCTTGAAAATTTCAAATATTCTCCGAAAAGCTGGCATAACCGTTGAAGTTGAGGTTATGGGTAGGAAGATGGCGAAGGCTTTGGAGGATGCGGATAGAAGAGGCATGGACTATGCTGTAATAGTTGGAGAAAGAGAGTTGAAGGAAAATGCTGTTGTTGTTCGCGATTTAAGGAAACGTGAACAAACCACTGTTAAAATCGATAAAATTGTAAGCGCGATAAAAGCGTAATGTTGCTATTTGCTTTCTCTTCGAAGAAAATCCCCAATGTCCAAAATGTTTTTTATAACAACCCCTTTTCCGGGCTTGTCTAAATCATGTAATATTTCGCCGTATCCTAAACATTCACTTTTCATATTTAAAATCAGAGTATAGCTACCTCTATTTCGGGAACCTACAACCTTTTTTATTCCTCTTTTGAAAACATCTCTACCGCAAATGAAAAGCCATTCAGTTTTCTTATCCACAACTACCTTGTTTGCTTTCGCTTCTGCAATCATTCTTAACAAGTTAAAGCTTGGAAAAAATCTGTCCTTTTTCGCTTTTCCCAGATACAAACCAGCATAAAAGAAATCTTTTGC
>PIXZ01000014.1 GCA_003601605.1 Candidatus Bathyarchaeota archaeon | reverse complement strand
TGCATTAATAACGCGAAATTACCTATCCACGGGATTCTTCCCACGACTTTTCCAACTAGACGTGATGCAGGCCATGGTGAAAACTGATCCTTGCTGCCTGGAACATTATCGCCTTTAGTTGTAAACCAGTATTCACCACTTATATTTTCCACTTTAACAGCTCTGTGAACAATAAGGTCGCCTTTTGCATCCGTGAAAACGACGATGTCTCCAGTTAGGTAGTTGGCGTTTATCTGTTCTGGAGGTACCCCTTGAACTATTATCAGGTCGCCTACGTTTAATGTGGGCAGCATGCTTGTGGAAGCCACTGCCAACGCGGGGTATCCCGTTCTCAAGACCGTTTGTGTAACATACCAGAAGCCGAAAACGAATGCTAGAAGCAGTATGACGGTTATGGCTGTTTGAAAATATTCGTTTTTCCAGAGTTTCCTAAGAGTTTCCAATGCCAATTATTAGGCCTTCTTTTGTTTAGAGAGAGTTCTTGTTGATTTAGGCTTCTATGTTTTAAAACTTAACGGTGAAAACTGGAAAAATAGGGGAAAGGAGAAACGGTTAAAGTTCTATGCCTTCTGAACCCAGTTTTGCCTTACTTACGACTCCTCTGAATTTTTTGCCGCATTTCGGACATTCATACATGCCAAAGATTGTTACTGTAATTCTCATTTTTTTATCTGGAAAGGGAGCGACAAGCTCCCATGTTTTGTACGGTTCTTTTGCGGGGGTCCCACATTCAGGGCAATTGTGTTGTTGTGTTCGTTTTTTTGGCATGTACTATCGCCAATGTTTAGAGTTTAAATTTTCTTTTTGCTTAACACTTCGCGGAAGGTTTTCTTACATTTTGGGCAATCGAAAAGTCCAATTTCCAACTGCATTCTCTTTCCTGACTTGTCTGGGCGTCCAGCCATTTTCCATGTTTTCCTAGGTTTCGAAACTTTTGTTCCACATTTTGGACATTTAGCCATTAAACTTCCTCCAACATTCTCAATATCCATGGTTTTCATATGATTATACATAAAAAACTTTCCATTGTTTTCGAATGTAAAGGCTTCGTTTCAACGTTTGGTTTAAACATTTTCTTTTCAATTACGACGACCTTTTGCAAAAACTTTTAAGTTGAAACTAAAGATGCATAAACAATTGGATGGAATGTTTAATGGAGAAAGATTTGGCTTTATTTGCTGTTGATTATGCTTCGAAACTTGGCGCGGACTATGTTGATGCCAGGCTTGAAAACCATTATAATGAGCTCATTATTGTTGCTAATGGTAAAGTCCAACGAGGAGTAATAAATCGTAAACGTGGAATAGGCATCCGAACACTGGTTAATGGTGCATGGGGTTTCCAGTCAACAACAGATTTAACTAAAAAAGGCATAAGACAAGCTGCAAAAATTGCGTTTAAAGTGGCAAAAGCATCAAGCAAACACGTTCAAACACCGGTAAAACTTGCGAAGGCTAAAGCCTACAAAACTTCATACAAGACAAAAGTGAAAATCGACCTTGAAAACGTTGTTTTTGAAGAAAAACTTGAACAAATAATAACTTGGGAAAAAAGTTTACACACTTCTAAAAGGATTGTTCGCGGATTAGCCGAATATACGGGAATAAAGATTGACAAGGTTTTTGCAAGCAGCGAAGGCGCAAACATCCGCTTTTCCAATTCACTTGCATGGGCTTCTTTGAAGGCTGACTCCAAAAAAGGCGGTCTAACACAGTTTTACGAGAGAACCGTGGGACATTCTGGAGGATACGAAATTTTCCAGAAAAATGATATGGAGAAAGTGGCTTCAGAAGTAGGACATAAAGCAGAAAGCCTGTTGAACGCGAAAGCTGCGAAGATGGAAAAAGATGCTACAGTAATTCTTGACAACGATTACGCTGCCCTACTGGTTCACGAAATCATTGGACATCCAAGCGAGGCTGACAGGGTTCTTGGACGCGAAGCCGCATGGGCTGGAACCACATGGTGGGCTGGAAAAATTGGCGAAAAAATAGGCTCGGACAATCTAACCGCCTACGACGACCCTACGGTTCCAGGAACTTTGGGCTATTATTTGTATGATGACGAGGGAGTGAAAGCGGGAAGGAAAGTGCTTATTGAGAAAGGTGTTTTGAAAGGACATATGCACAGTCGCGAAACTGCAGCTATATTCGGCGTTAAGCCCAATGCTGGAATGAGAGCAATAACCTTCGAGTATATTCCGCTGATACGAATGTCCAACACTTTCTTCGGCGAAGGCGACTGGAAAAAGGAGGAGATGATTGAAGAAACTAAGCATGGATACCTAGTCTCTTGCATGCGACATCCTTCCATAGACGATAAACGGTATAACTGGACAATTAGCGCTCAAGAAGCCTATGAAATAAAGAATGGCGAATTGACAACCCATCTTAGAGACGTAGCCTTAACCTCTACAGCACCAAAATTCTTTAAGAGCATAGACGCTGTCTCCAAAAAAATAGAGCTTTTGCCACTGCCTGGATGCGGTAAAGGCGACCCTATGCAAGCATTATACGTTGGAAATGGTGGACCATACATCCGCGGTGTAGCTACACTTTTGGGGGTGAAATAAATGGCGTCACTTATGACTAGTTTAAGAGAAGCTGGAAAAACATTGCTTAAAATTGCCGAAAAGAAGGGGCTTGATGAAGCGGAAGCCTATCTGGTTTCTAACAAAGTGCTTACTGTGAGATTGGTGAACAACTCTGTTTTTGAAGCTAAGGGCGTCCATGACATTGGAGTTGGATTGAGAGTTATCAAAGGCAACATGTTAGGTTTCAGCTCCACAGCGGACTTTTCTAAAAAATCTTTAGAAAAACTTGTAGAAGCTGCAGCTTCCACTGCGAAGGCTAGGAAACTGCCCTTCAAATACTCTTTCCCAAAGCCGAGAAAAATACCGAAAGTTGCTGGCGTTTACGATAAAAAATTGGCTGAGCTTCCCTCGGAAAAGGCTGTAGACCTTGCCTACCAAATGGTTGACGCTTCTTTGTCGCATAGCAAGAAAATAAAAGATAATGCTGGAGTTTTAAATGTGGTAAGTTATGAAACTTTGCTTTTGAATACGCATGGAGTTTCAGCAAAAAATTCTGGAACCTTTTTTGAAGCCAGTTTAAGTGCCACAGCAAAAAGCGGGAAAAACGTTTCTGAGGGCTCTGATGCTACCGCTGGCAGAAGACTGAAAGAGTTAAAACCCAAAGAGGTTGGAGAAAAGGCTGCGGAAATGGCTGTTTCTGGACTTAAATCTAAAAAATTGAAAGAAGACACTTACACAGTAATATTGGACTATGAACCCGCAAGCGGAGTGCTCGGATATGTTTCCATGCTCGTCAGCCCCATGATTGCAAAGCTTTACTTCCCACTGCTGCTAGACAAAATGGGCAAGAAAATTGCAAGCCAACAAATAACATTAATTGACGACCCGCTTATGCCTAACGGTGTAGGCTCTGCACCAGTAGACGATGAGGGAACACCTTCCAAGAAAAAAATTATAATCAATAAAGGCGTCTTGAAAGCCTTTGTCTACGACAGCTTTTACGGAGCCATAGAAAAGAAAAAGACAACTGGAAACGCTGTTAGAGCATCATTCGCCGTAGGCGTCAGCTCTTTCCCAGGCAAAAACTACAATGGTGAGCCTATTCCTGTGCCTAGAAACCCCTATTTTAAACCTGGAAAGTGGAAGCGAGAAGAAATACTTGAAGAAACTAAACAAGGCTTACTTGTTCGCCGTTTCCATTACACGCGCCTAACGAATCCAACACGGGGAGACTTCACAAGCGTTTTAAGAATGGGACTTTATGCCGTGAAAAACGGTGAAGTCGCTGGAGCATTAAAGAAGTCTAGGCTCATAGATAACCTGCTAAATATGCTGCAAAACGTAGATGCTGTTTCTGACAAGCTTGTAGTTGCTGGAAGCTGGGGAGACTACGCTCACACGCCCATAATACGCACAAAAGCCCATGTAGCGCCAATAGACTAACATTTCCCTTTCTTTTTTATTGTCCAAATCCTAGAGAACAAAAAGCAAGCTTGCTTCCTATAAGGGCTAGCTCTTAATGAAACCTATTCCAGCTTGATTACTCTTTCCAAAACGCTTTTACATATGATTTTATGCTTATTCCCTTAGCATACCGGAGCTTCACCAAGCCTTGGATAGTTCTCAGAAAAACGCTTTTAACCTTCTTGTTAAGCCCGTTAGAAGGCTAATTGAGCAGAGAGGATTCTCAAAACCCACAGAACCGCAAGAAAAAGCAATACCAAAAATCCTTGAAGGAAAAAACGTTTTGCTGATTTCGCCCACAGCCACAGGTAAGACTGAAGCAGCTTTCCTTCCAGTTTTAAGCATGCTCTTACAAGAACCGCAAAAGCCGGGAATAAAAGTCTTGTATATAACGCCTTTAAGGGCTTTGAATCGGGACATGCTGGAAAGGCTTCAATGGTGGTGCAACAACCTAGACATAAAACTGGCTGTGAGACATGGCGATACGGAAACAAAAGAGCGGACAAGACAGGCTAGGAGCCCACCAAAAATATTAATAACTACCCCAGAAACTTTGCAGGCTATATTGCCAGGCTGGATTATGCGTCAACATCTACAGCAAGTTCGCTGGGTCATCATCGACGAAGTGCATGAGATGGCTGACAGTAAACGGGGAAGCCAGCTTTCTCTGGCTTTGGAAAGACTTAGATGGATGATTGGAAAAGACTTCCAGATAATAGGCTTGTCAGCCACTATTGGAAGCCCGGAAAAAGTTGCTCAGTTTCTCGTCGGAAACGGTCGAAGCGTAGAAATCGTCAGAGTTCCAGTTGCCAGAATGATGCGGTTAAAAATAGTTTTTCCAAAGCCCGGAGAAGAGGATTTTAGGCTTGCTGAAAAGCTTTATACACATCCAGAAGTTGCTGCAAGACTACGGATAATCCGCGATTACATAGGAAAACACAAGTCTGTTTTGCTCTTCACTAATACTAGAGCAATATCCGAAGTTTTAGCCAGCAGATTCAAAGTCTGGGACATGGACTTCCCAGTTTCCATACACCACGGTTCCCTAGCCAAACCATCTCGAATAGCAGCTGAAAGAGGCTTAAAAAACGGAGAACTGAAAGGACTTGTGTGCACCAGCAGCCTAGAACTTGGCATAGACGTGGGAAGAATAGACCTGGTAATCCAATACATGAGTCCTAGGCAGGTGACAAGGCTTATTCAGCGGGTGGGTAGAAGCGGTCACAGAATTGGGCGTATAGCTGAAGGATTAGTTGTTACCATGGATTCTGACGACACGCTGGAAGCTCTAGCTATAGCCAGAAAAGCCTTAAAAGAAGACCTTGAACCAGTAGAGATTCCGCCTAAACCCTACGACGCTTTAACCCATCAAATAGCTGGTTTGCTGCTTAAGAATCGAAGACTGGAATTTGAAGAGATTCTGGAAATTTTCAGAAACGCCTACCCCTACAAGGATTTAACAATAGAAGACGTCGAAAAAATCCTCTTGTATATGCATCAACGTTTTCCCCGCCTCGCTTGGGCTTCCTTCGAAGACAAAGTGGTTTTAAAGCCTAGAAGGACAAAAGCCCTTTATGAATATTATTTTGGCAATCTTTCAATGATACCAGACGAGAAAAGGTTTTTAGTAGTTGACGAATCAAGCGACTCCGCCGTAGGAGTTCTAGACGAAGCCTTTATGGCAGAATATGGCAAGCCAGGCGTAAAATTCATAATTAGGGGAAGCCCGTGGCGAATTCTTCACGTTTCAGAAGAAAAAGTTCACGTAAAACCAGTAGATGACCCTACAGGGGCTATACCAAGCTGGATAGGTGAAGAAATTCCAGTTCCCTTCGAAGTAGCCCAGGAAGTAGGAGCTATAAGAGGTTTTGTTGAGGAGCAAATGCTGAAAGGAGTGCCGCCACAGGAAATTGCTGCTAAACTTTCTGAACAGTACCCTTCGGATAGGGATACGATTCTGCAGGCTCTAACAGAGACAGTTGAGCAGGTAAGGTCTAACATACCTGTTCCAACAGACAAACGAATACTCATCGAAGACTGGGAAGAGTTTGTCATAATCCACACCAACTTCGGTTCCCTTACGAACAGAGCCCTAGCCCAACTAATAGGACAGCTGCTTTCGGAAAAAATCGGATACAGCGTTATTGTCCAACACGACCCCTACCGCATTTTCATTCAAACCATGGGTGCCGCCGACTCGGAACAACTGCGCACATTATTTGATGAAATGAAGGCTATGCCAGATCAAACAGTAAGAGACACGTTGACAAGGGCAACAGTGAAAACAGGACTGTTCAAACGGAGAATGATCCACGTTGCAAGACGTTTCGGAGCATTGAAAAAATGGGCTGACTTCAGCAACGTGAGCTTGCAAAGACTGATTCAAAGTTTTGAAGGCACACCCATATACGAAGAAGCCTTAAAAGAAGTGTTCACAAAGGACCTAGATTTAGAAAGGCTCATCTATGTTTTAAGAAAAATCCGCGAAGGAAAAATCGAAATACAAAAGGTTGAAACTGGTGGAAATGCAACACCAGTGGCGCGTGTTGGAATCGAACGGGTAAGCATGAAAACAGACCTTATCCCCCCTGAAAGAATGCGCGCCGTTCTCATAGAGTCTACAAAAGCACGACTACTTAATGAAGCATGCACCTTCCTATGCACTAACTGCTGGAACTACATAGAAATGATTCGAACAAGAGAATTACCAGACAATCCTAAATGTCCGAGATGCGGCTCAAAAGCCTTGGGAATGTTAAAAGTTGAAGAGGAAAAGGCTCTCCCACTGATTGAAAAGAAAGGCGGAAAACTAACTAAGAGCGAGGAGAAACTGAAAAAACAAGCACTGAAAACCGCAAAACTTATTGAAAAATATGGGAAATCAGCGGCAGTTGCACTTTGTGCCAGAAGAGTGCAACCTTTGGACATTAAGGAAGTTTTAGAAGAAGAATCAAAATTAAATGATAGATTTTACGAGCTTGTATTGGAAGCCGAACGCAAAGCCTTAAGCAAAAGATTCTGGTAGTAGCAAAAGACAAACAACAACTTTTAAATGGATGCCGCGCATACTCTGCCTAGATAAAAGCGTTTACTACCGTTGTAAAGGGAGACAGAAAATTGGAAATAAGCCGGAAAAAACTCCGAGAAGAAGTTCTTAAAAGAATCAAGTATGTCCAAACATGTGTCCTAGCAAGAGAACTCTGCCTTCTCGTCCGCTCCAACAGAGCAGTTCTCGAACCAAAAGACGTGCAGGAAATCTGCCTTTCCATATCAAAACTTTGTAAAGAAGCAGGATGTGAAGAGCCAAGCGAACTTTGCCGCAAAGCTGCGGAAGCGATAGGCGCTGGGGATGAGGCAAAATATCTTGAACTGTGCGCGCAAAGTTGTAAGAAATGCGGAGAAGCCCGAAGACCAACACCTAAAAAGGCTACATATGTTGCTTAAGGATGCAGAAAATCTTTAAAAGAGCAAAACTCTAGTTAAGTCAGAAATCTAAACGCATGTTTGAACAAGGGAGGTTTGGGCACTGTACATTGCACCTTATGTTCCAAGTCCACCGCAAGTAATTCGTCAAATGCTTCTTCTCGCCGAACTAAAACCAGGAGAAGTCTTCTTCGATTTAGGTGCTGGAGACGGAAGAGCCGTTATAATGGCTGCAAAAGATTTTGGAGCAAGAGCTGTAGGCGTAGAACTAAGAGAAGACCTGGTTAAAAGAGCACTAAACTCGGTTTACGAACATGGACTACAAGATAAAGTAACAATAGTGAACGGAGACATGTTCAAAGTGGATTTAACTTCTGCAGACGTTGTCTTCTTGTATTTAACAACAAGCGCAAACGAAAAAGTCAAGCCCAAACTTGAAGCTGAACTTAAACCTGGAGTCCGCGTTGTTTCCCACGACTACGAGATTGTTGGGTGGAAACCTGCCAAAGTTCTAAATTTCTGTGAAAACCCAGATTTGGGGTATCCTTCTCACACAATTTATCTTTACAGAAAATCATAGCGCCCTAGTGAATACTTTTCATTCAATTAAGTTTTTATTTCTTATCGCATCTTAAGTGCAATAGAACTTTTTTCCATAACAAATAAATTGTTGGAAAAACTATCTTATTTTGTTGATAACCATGTATTCGAATGCGAAAAAATTAGTAATTTTTATTTTGCTATGCTTTTTCGTGATTTCAAGCAACGTTTCAGCTGCAACATTTGGCATGCAAAAACTACCACTTAAAGGAGAAATTTCTGATTTCAAGTCTCAAAACGCTCACGGGAATGTTCGTGTGGAAATAACCACACGGCAAAATTCTATCGAAATTAAATTGGTTTTCCCTTTGCCAGTTTCATTTAAAAAGCTTGGATACGATTACGTACAAATTTCTGATCTGCCTTTATATGGCAATCCAGGCGAACCTATTCTGCCCTATAAAAATCTTAACATTCTAATTCCACAAGGAAAGAAGGTTAAAGAACTCCACGTGAAATCTGTTGAAAAGAGCGTATTAGAAGGCAAATTTAACATAGATTATGGTAAAACACCTAGACCTATATCTTCGAACGTGAATGTAGTAGATAAACCTGATCCCAAAATATATGGTTCTCTAGATCCTTTCCCTAAAACATTGTTTTCACAAGGTTCTGTACAAAGTTTGAGAGGTTACAAAATTCTTCCATTAACAGTTTATCCAGTTCAGTACATCCCCAAGAAAGGTCAGCTATTCTACGTTCAGACAATGACCATTACCTTAGAACTGACAGATGATAAGATATCGCCTCTTTTCAGGAATCTTCCTCAAGACAAAGAAATGATAAAAAGTGTAGTCGATAACCCCGAAGATGTAGAGACATACAATAAAGGAGAAATAGGTATAAGACCTACCTCACTTACAGATCCATCAAATACGTACAACTATGTAGTGATAACAAACAATGACTTGAATGCTTCATTTCAACCTTTAGTTGACTGGAAAAATCAGAAAGGCCTTAATGCAACCATAGTTCTCGTAGAAGACATACTTAACGACCCTGACTATCATTGTGATGGCTTGTTTGGTGATGGCTGTGGGACTGCAAAGTTTAACGATACAGCCGCCCACATCAGAAACTTCATCAAGGACGCCTACCTAAATTGGGGCACAGAATATGTACTTTTGGGAGGAGATGACGAAATAATACCAGTGAGGGGAGTATATGCTTTTGTGGGAGACACTGTAGATCGCAGCATCCCTTGTGACATGTACTATGGTGCATTAGACGGAAGCTGGGATAACGATAATGATACAATTTTTGGAGAAGGAGTGTTCTCCGAAGGGCCGGAAAATGGAACAGCTGGAGAAGAAGCTGATTTTTTTGCCGAAGTGTATATTGGAAGAGCGACGGTTGATACTCCAGAAGAAGTCACCAATTTTGTTAATAAGGTTCTAGCGTATGAACAAAACCCTGATGCAGATTACTTGAGCAAAGCACTGATGATCGGGGAGCAGTTAGACGAAGAAACTGAAGGTGGAAACGGAAAAGATCTTGTAACCGATATAATACCTCAATACAACACAAAGAGACTTTATCACAGAGATGGAACCTTTTCGCCTTCCGCTGTGATGAGTGAGCTTAATAGTGGCACTCACATAGTTAACCATGATGGCCATGCAAACGCTCAGTACGTTATGGGATTGGAAATATCAGATGTTGACAGTCTAACCAACGACAAATATTTTATGGCATACAGTCTCGGATGTTACGCTGCAGCATTTGACCAACAATCAAGCGGGGATGAAGAAGCGATAGCTGAACATTTCATATTGAATCCAACAGGAGCCTTTGCCTTTATAGGGAACTCTAGATTTGGATGGTACATTCCAGGAATGACAGTGGGGCCTGGCGAAATCTTTGACAGAGCATTCTTTTCAGTATTGAACAGTGGCACTACTAATTTAGGTAAAGCTCTGCAACTATCAAAGGAAAATCAATACAGCCAAAACGTTCATAGATGGACCTACTTCACTCTGAACCTTCTCGGAGACCCCGAAACAGAAATTGTAACTGATCTATTAACACCAACTGCTCATTTCCAAACCATTACCGACTTGCTCACTCCACCAACTTTTAAAGGAATCATAGCAATCAATGGAACGGCGAAGAAGGGAACAGCTGCTGGAGCAACTTTTGCTAACTTCACAATAGATTTTGGTGCTGGAAAAAGTCCTTCTACATGGTCTTCTCAAGGGATCCAACTTACAAACAATGGTCAAAGCGAAGTCGTAGACGACATTTTGGCTGTGTGGAACACAACTTCTCTTTCTTCAGGAATCTACACCCTTAGATTGAGAGTTTACGATTCGGATGGGAGAATAGGAGAGGACAGGTGGATTGTCAGAGTAATGCCTTTACCGGCTGTGTGCACAAACCCGAGAATAACAGAGATCAAGGCAGGTCAAACATTCTCAATAGATGTCAACATAACTAATGTAGAGGATCTTACAGAGTTTAGTATTAAAGTATACTGGAACACTACATTGTTACAATACGTTAACCACACAGTAACTGTTCCAAAAGAAAGTTATCCTGGAGGTATTCTGTATTCGCCTGCTACCATTACTAAAAATAAATTGAACCAGACAGAAGGTTCATGTTGGGTTGCCGCAAAATCAGAAGCTGGTGCATACCCATTCAGCGGAAGCGGAATAGCTTTCAGAATATTCTTTACAGCAATAATTAACGGTTCAACAGCTCTGAAAATATCGTCCAGTAATCTCACGGACTCCTATCTAAGACCCATTCCTCACATCCGTTTAAATGGAATAATAGAAATAGCTCCAGGCATACACGATGTAGCAGCCATGAACATTACACCTATAAGTAAGGTGGTAGGTGTAGGGTACAATGCATTGATCAATGTAACAGTAGAGAATCATGGCACGTTTACAGAGAACTTTAATATAACATTATATGCAAATGACACAATTATTGACACTATTACAATTCAAGTGAACGGTAACAGGTCAAAAACCATTACGTTCTTATGGAATACAACTGATTGGAACAAAAGCAACTACACTTTAAGCGTACAATTAGAAATTCTGCAAGGAGAAAGCAACATAACCGACAACAGTTTGAGTGAAGGCTGGGTTTTCTTGACGATTCCAGGAGATGTTGATGGTGATAAGGATGTTGACATTTACGATTTCGTGAAAATCGCAAGTATATATGGGGCAGTAAAAGGTGATGAGAACTATAAACCTGAGAGGGATATCAACAGCAGCGGAAACATAGAGATCTACGATGTAGTAATCTGCGGTGCACATTACGGGCAAAACTGGTAGAAATCACAGGTTTGTTTCTTCTCTCTCTCAATAGAGAGAGCCCACACTCTTATTATGATGAATGCCGGCCTATATAGTTACATCTTCACAAAACTTTTTATTCTTAAGGAATTATTTTTCTGATTATGTCTTTCAGAACTTCTTTCAGAGTTTCGTGGGTGGACACGGATGCTGCTCAAGTTGTTCATTATTCCAACTATTTCAAGTTTTTTGAGAAGGTAGAAGAGGAATTTTATAGGTATTTAGGTTTCACTTTCAACGATATTGTAAGTAAAGGTTTGTGGTTTCCAAGAGTTGAAGCCTTCTGCCAATACAAAAAGCCTGCAAAATTTAACGATTTACTTGAGATAGAACTAACTGTAGAGGAGTTAAAGGAAAAATCCGTAAAATACTGTTTTAAAGTCTATAACAAAGAGTCAGCAACTCTGCTAGCAGAGGGACATGTAATTGTTGTGGCAGCGGACAAGCAGACGGGAAAAGCCACGTCTATACCGGAAGATATTTTGGAGAAATTGAAGCCTTTCTGCAAATAGATTTTATAAGAGAGAGTCTTTGAAAATTTTAGAGCGTTAGGCATGTTTGGGCATGAAAATGCTGTTTGTTCCATGGAAATACATAGCTAACTGGGAATGCATAGCATGCGGCAAATGTTGCAAAGCCTACAGTGTCGTCTTAAATTTTCAAGAATGGCTAAGAATCGTTAAAAACTATGGGGTAGACAAAACGGTTGCGGGATTAGATAAAATATTCTTGAAAAGAAGAAGTGACGGCTCATGCATTTTTCTAAGCAAATTTTCAGACCTTTACTTATGTGGACTCCAGTATATGAAGCCAAAAGCATGTAAGCTCTGGCCCTTCAAAATTCTCAGCAAACCGAAATATGGATATGCCAAGGAAGCAGCCTATTATTACGGGAAAAACAAGTTTTATGTTTATGCTGACTCTAACTGCAGTGGTCTAACTTTGGGGAGACCGTCATGGGAGTTTGCTAACCAAACAGTGAAGGAGTTTGTGGAAATTGCCTTAGGAATTCGCAGTGAACAATACAAAACTACCAGCAAAATTGCCTTAATTGACTATGCAAGCGTTCTTAGAGATTTGAAAGCAAGAAGATATCATTTTAGGTTATAGGGATTGAGAAGGATACCGTTCGTATTGTAGTTCAAAAAGTTTCTTCAGTTTTTCAACATTGTCTATTTCATTAACCGTTTTATCCGTTCTAAACCTAACAATTTTAGGCACTCTTAAGGCGAAACCACTTGTATACTCGTCTGTTTCCTGAATCTCTTGATATGTAACCTCAACAACCACCGAAGGCTTGACAAAAACTCCTTCCTCATCCTCGCTTGTTTTGGTTTTTTCTATTATTGTGCTAAGGGCGTTCATGGTTTCTTCTGGTAGGTTTGAAACTCTTCCAATGGTGTATAGCCTTTTTTCTGTTGGGTCGCGTACTGCGAGGAGATAGGAAGAGTATAGTCCCGCTCGTCTGCCTTTTCCGTAAAGGGCTTTAACTATTGTGCAGTCTATGGTGTCGCGTTCAGGTTTAAGTTTAAGCCACGTGTATGTGCGTCGTCCAATCTCGTAAGGTGCCTCCAAATTTTTTACAACTATCCCCTCATATTTTTTCTTTAAAGCTTTTTCATAGAACTGCATAAGCTGAATTTCGTTTTGGCAGTCTACTCCTTCAACAATGTATTCGGATGGGACAACTTCCAAAAGGTATTTTCGCCTAGTTGAAAGCGGGTTTTTAACAAGTTCTTGCCCATTTAAGTAGAGTATGTCAAAAGCTTTGAAGGTAACTTTCACTTTTTCCATTCTTTCTGCAAGTTCTTTCGGTTTCAGTTCTCTTGGCACAGTTCTCCCAAGAAGTGTTTGAAAAGGCAGAGGGTTCCCAAAATTGTCCACGGCTATCACTTCACCGTCAACTATGCAGCTTTGAGCATTAAACTTGGCGGCTATTTCAACTATTTCAGGCAAAGTTTGCGATTTTTCTATGCCCCTTCTGGAAAAAAGGCGGAGCTGCGTTCCCCACTTGTGAATTTGAAGGCGGCTACCGTCGAGCTTGTATTCGGCTCTAGCTGGATAAACCACCTTATCTGGCTCGTAAAGGTGGGCAAGTTGTGGCTTAATAAACTGGCCTGGTCGCATTTTGACTTCTGAAAGTTTTAGGGCGTCTTCTGATGCTAGGCGTATTGTTTCGGGCAAGCCTAGTATTGCCGATGCGTTTTCAATTATTTCTTGAGGCACATTATAGGCTTTTGATGCTGCTCTAATCACAG
Organism: Candidatus Bathyarchaeota archaeon; assembly: GCA_003601605.1. Taxonomy (GTDB): domain Archaea; phylum Thermoproteota; class Bathyarchaeia; order Bathyarchaeales; family Bathycorpusculaceae; genus PIXZ01. The sequence continues at coordinate 3,950 of PIXZ01000014.1, read as the reverse complement.
TTCTAGCGTAGTAGCCGAGTTTTAGGTCTCCGAGCAAGAGTCTCACGATGTATTTTGCTTCTACGGGCGTGCTTAACCGTATAAGGCTGGAAACGTGGAGTTCTCGTTCTCTTATCCTTTTTAAGTTAGGTAAAAGCTTAATGGCTTCGTAAACCTCTTCAATCGTTAATTCAGCGTTTTTAGGCTTCTTTAGAAGGTAAGCTGCTTCTCCGTGTTCTCCATAATCAATCAGTAGCTTTTTAACTTCTCTCAGTGGTGCGCCAGTTGCCATGCTAATGCTTCTTTCAACAATTCCTGGTCCGATTTTCAAGTTTTCATCTGTTAGGTTGCCTATTGCAAATCTGGTTTTTACGGTTAATGGAAGATTGACGGTTTGGAAGAATTTTGCTAGTTCTGTTTCTTTCCCTTTCTTGCTGCGTAATACTGCCAATCGCTCGTATACTTCCACTATTTTTGAAAAGGGTAAATTTTCTTTGAGTTCTATTCCTTCCATGTATAGGCGTATGCGATGGTAGGGTATGCCCATTTTCCACTCTATTTGTTCTGGCGAAAATCCTGCTTCGATTAGGTGGAGTACGGCTTTTTTGGGAGAACCGTAGGTTTGGACAAGTTCTTTGAAGGATGGCGGTTTAACTGTTGACATTACCCTTTTTCACTGGGTTTTTCTTCGGTTTTCGGTATAGGCTCTAAGGCTTTTAAAAAACCGTCTGGTGTTATGTCTACTCTTATTCTTCTTCTTTCAAAATTGCACATTCTACAGTCTAAAACCCGGGCTATGCGGACAAATTCTCCTCTGTTTGCGGCTAAGTCTACTTGCTGGTCTTGCCAGTAGACCCGTCCGTAATCAATTATTATTGTGCCGTCGAGGTTGTGGGCCAAGCCTATGCCGCCTGCCATGTCATAGCTGTCCCAGTTTTCTGAGCTTCTCTGGTTTACATAGAGGGCGGTTATTCCGTGAACTTGGTTGTATCGGGCCAGTTCCATGACTCGGTATTTTAAGGCTCCCCGATAGGCTTCAAGCACCGTTACAGAGTCTATTATAACTAGTTCAATTTTCTCTTTTTCCGCTGCGTAACGGTAGGTTTCTGCGAAAGTGTTCCATTCTCGGAGTTCGGGATAAGCCACAGTATCTAAAACAAAAAGGTTTTCGCGGATTTTGTTCCAGTCTAACCCTAAAATGTCTGTCTTCTGCTTTAGGCGAGACTGCAAATCGAAACGGGGAGTAGCACTTTTCCAAGTATCTTCCGCTGTAGCGAAAAGCACCCTGTGTCCCGAAGCCGCCACTCTGACGGCTATCTCTTCTACAAGGATGGATTTTCCAGCTCCAGGCAAACCAGTTATCGCAAACTGTCCACAGATAGGAATACCGTTTAACGGTTTTCCTTCTGGAGTTAGGAAGAAATAGTCTATGAACGTGCCTGTTGGGAAGCCTATTAGGGGTTTTTTGGCTTCTGGCGCTTCGTCTGGTTTTAGAATGAGAGGTTCGAGTCTGGCTTCTTTTCTTTCAATTTTTGTGGTCATGGGTTTTGTAGCGAGTTCCCACTCGTCTCTTGGAGCTTGTGCGCCTTTCATGGCTTCTGCAATTGTTTTTGCCATGGCTTTCACTAGTTTTTCCACTTCTGGCAAGGCTTCAGCCTCTTCTGTTTCCACTGGTTTTTCTGGCGTTTCAACAATTTTCTCCGCGGTTTTCGCTTCTGTTGTTAGGGTCCAGAGTTCGCCTCGACGTTCCACTACGCCCTTAGTTTTTAGGGTTTGGAGTAGGGCGTAGGCTGAGTTTGGTCCGTATTTTGGTATGTTTAAACCTTCTGCAATATCTATTAGGGAAGCTTTACCTTGGCGTTTTTTGAGAAATTCAACTATGTCTTCTTCTTTTACCATAAGTTTCCCATTTAAATAAGCGTGTTAGATGGTATAAAGTTTCAGTTTTACCCCTCGGAAGCGTTATTAAGGCTTAGGGTTGCCAATGTTACCGTATTTGGTGTTACTCCCGCTTTTCTATTATTAGTCTTTTTCCTTCGATTTTTACGGTTACGTCTTCGCCTACTTCGAAGGGAAAACTCGTGTCTGAAGAGACTTCTTTAGGTATGTAAATGAAAATTTTGCTATATTTTTTTCCTCTGTCAACGATTTTTCCTTTTCCTTCGCCTGTCATAGGCGTCTTCGTGCTCCAACTTTACCGTGTTAAATTCTACTTTATTTTTGATATAAAAATTTTAACATACTTTACCTTTGATCATGTTTTGATGGTGAATTCGCAGTATGGGTCTCCTTTCGCTATGCATTTTGTTTCTTGAACTTTCACGTCTTTTCCAAAGAATCTTGTAAAAAGTCCCGCGATGGCGCCTCTGTAGAATTGGCTGTAGGGTTTTCCGTTAGGTTTGCCTAGTTCGCATTCGAAGTTTTGGTAGATTCGCAATTTTGCAGCGCCTTTTCGCTGGTCTATGTTTACCTTGTCTATTATTCCCCAGCCAAAGGTCATGTTGATAGCTTTGGCAACTTCTGTTAAATCTTCGGGTTTTTCTGAATTAGCAATTTCCACATATTTATCATAAATTTCGTATCCTATGGTGAATCCTTGATAGTAAAGCATTGCTTCTCCTGCTGAGCCAAATTTTTTCCTCACACCGTTGAATAGGGCTTCATAAACTGCTTTTCGGAAGATAACGACTCTTTCATTTGCAGTGACTAAAGGGAAAGAGTAATTGTCGAAGATTATCCCTTTTCTGTTTGGTTTTATTAGAATAGCGTCTTTGACGAATTCTTGGTTTTTAACGAGCTTTAAAACCTTTTCAAGAGAAATAGTTGAATTTGAGAAGTCCAGAAAGGCTACGGTTCTCACTAGGGGTTCATCAGCTTTCACCGTGGAGAATTGAATAAATCTAATTACGAGGCCTAGCTTCTCAGCAAGTTCAGCCAATCTTCTGAGAAAGCTTAAGCCTATTTTTGATTCAATGATTATGCCGTAGACTTTCTGTTTTTCGTCAAAAATCATTACTCTGCCAATGTTTAGAGGTTTAAAATTTTGTTTAGCAATTTTCTGTACGCTTCTTCGTACAACTTGGTAGGTGCACAAGTTGTCCACCCCCAGTAGTTACTTTTAAGAGTCCCAACACCTGTTTATATAATTTGCGAACGAAAAATTCATAGCTAAAAATATTCTAGAGAAACAAAAAATTTAGACCCGCAAAACGAGGCGTAAGTTTTAAAAGTTTCAGCCATAAGCCTCTTTCTCTTCTTCCAGTTCTCTTATGCGTGTCTGAATATATTCTGTAACCTTCTCTTGACTGTACCGCTTTTCTTCTTCCTGCAACTTCAACTGTTCTTTGATTGTTGCTAACACCTTGTCCATGTCAAAAGGCTTTACAAGGTAAGCGTCTGCACCACGATTCACAGCTTCGATAGCGTTTTGAATGGAAGGATATCCCGTGATTATTATTTTCCGCATTTTAGGCGTAGTATCCCTTACCTTTGTTAGAAGCTCTATGCCTTCCATGTCAGGTAGCCTAATATCAATCAAGGCGAGGTTGTAGAATTCTTCTTCAGATTTCTTTATTGCTTTTTCCCCATTTTCAGCTATGTCAACAGTGTATCCTTCATCTTCCAATATTGTTGCAAGCACTTTTCCTATGCTTTCATCATCGTCGACGATGAGAATTCTGGCATGTTTACCCATACTTTTTCACCTCCGTCTAATTCTAATTGAACAGGCATAATTACAGTGAACGTGGTGCCTTTTCCAACAGTGCTTTTAACGAAAATTTTGCCTCCGTGGGCTTCTACGATGCGTTTGCAGATTGACAAACCTAACCCCATTCCTTTCGCTTTTGTTGTGAAGAATGGGTTCCAGATTTTTTTGAGAGTTTCCTTTGACATTCCTACTCCTGTGTCTGTGAACGTGATTTCCACGCTGTTGCCTCGTGTTCTGCTTCTTATCGTTAGTTTTCCACCTT
>PIXZ01000013.1 GCA_003601605.1 Candidatus Bathyarchaeota archaeon | reverse complement strand
TTAAACGCAAGCATAAAGGGCGAATCACGCATTTGGGTGTTGACTGGGTTTTGTTTAGGGTTGAGGCTTTACATGGAATGGTTCAAGAAGTCAACAAGGTGCTGGGAACAGGCAGCAGCCTAGTCTGGTATACTGCTGGAAAAGGGGCTGGAAGGTCAATGGCAAAAGTCTGGCAAACACATCTAAAAGAAGAAGAAAGCCTCAATGCCGTTTTCGACAAAATTGCGCGTTCATATGCTCGTTGGGGATGGGGCAGAATAGAAAAGACTTTCTTAAGGGAGAAAACAGGCGAGTTCATCATACGTATATATGACAACGCTTTTGCCAGAGGACAGTATTCTCTCTCAAGTTCCGTCATGCTACTTCCTTAAAGGATACATTGAAGGACTAATAGAAACACTGACTGGGAAACACGCAACTTCCGAAGAGACAAAATGCATGGCAAAAGGAGACCACTACTGCGAATTCCAAATAACACTAGACTAAATTCATATTGCCCTTCTATATTTCTAATTCATAATAGTTATCGATGACGGAAAAGTAAAATTGTTTGATGTTCAAGTCTAAAAAATTGCTGATTTGCATTTTCGCTGTGGCTATGGAGCTTCTTGTTAGCATGCAACCTGTTAGGGCTACAGCCTTAACATTCACTGTGAAAAGTGGTGAAGAAGAAAGTAAAACTCTAAACCTTGCAGTTGAAGACCGTGTTTTGATAAGGTTCACCGTGGTGGGTGCTCCCGATAATTCTATACATTTTTACATGGTCTATCCTAACGGAACTGTCAGAGATTTTGGAAAACAAGGGGAATTTAGTTTCAGTTTCATCTGCGATTTAGAAGGCGAATATTTTCTACGTTTTTCTAATGTTGACTCATCTACAGACAAGCTTGTAACCCTAGACTATGAAGTTCAACATTACATTTTTGGTATTCCGCAAATGCTTTTCTTAACCATACTAATTGTGGTTGTTAGCATGATAGCTGTGGCAGCCTTCATACTCATGGGAAAGCCCCGCTAGAAAGCATTATAGAACAAGTATTCTGGCTATGTATCTCAAATTTTGTTTATAAAGTTGTAAATCATTTATACTGATTCCCAATTAATATTTAAGCGACAGTGAAAAATATGCTTGTTACAAATAAAGAGTTGTTATTACCCGCTATGCAGAAGGGCTACGCTGTAGGAGCCTTCAACATTCAAAACTTAGAAAGCCTTTTGGCTGTTGTAGAGGCTGCAGTCGAAGAGAAATCTCCCGTGATAGTGGCTGTGACACCAAGCTCTATAAAGTATGGTGGCTTAGCCTACCTAACAAAAATTGTTAGAACAGCTGCAGAATCAGCGCCAGTGCCTATGTCACTTCATCTAGATCATGGAAAAGACTTTGAAACGGTTTCCAAATGTGTTGAAGCGGGATTCACATCGGTTATGATTGACGGCTCCTTCTTAAAGTTTGAAGAAAACATTGCTTTAACAAAACGTGTTGTAGATCTTGCCCACGCAAAAGGGGTTTCTGTTGAAGCTGAGCTTGGGAGACTTGCGGGTGTTGAAGAGTCAACAGTTGAAGAGAGAGAAGCAGTTTTAACTGACCCAGACTCGGCTAAAGAGTTTGTTGAACAAACAGGTGTAGACACCTTAGCTGTTGCCATCGGCACTTCCCATGGAGCCTACAAGTTTAAGGGTGAAGCCAAACTCGACTTTGAAAGACTGAGGCTCATCAGAGAAAGAGTTAATATACCGCTGGTTTTGCATGGAGCTTCCAGCGTACCCCAATGGATTATCCAAAAGGCTGTTAAATACGGCGCTGAACTTGCAGGAGCAAAAGGAATACCAGAAGAGCACATAAAAAAGGCTATTTCCCTAGGAATTTCGAAGATAAATATAGATACCGACTTGCGACTAGCCTTTACCGCCACCATACGCGAAGTTTTATCAACCAAGCCCAAAGAGTTTGACCCCAGAAAAATCTTGGGTCCAGCAAAGGAAGCCATGAAAGAGGTTGTTAAAAGTAAAATGCGCTTGTTTGGAAGCTCCGGAAAAGCATGAAAAAGGAGGAAACAAATGAAGATTGGAGTTTTAAGCGGCGGCGGTGACGCTCCAGGAATTAACGCAGTTATCCGGGCGGTTGTTAGAAAAGGCATTCAAAATTATGGTTATGAAATTGTTGGGATTAAGGACGGATGGCGTGGAATCCTAGAAGCAGATTTTTCGCGTCTAGATTTAAAATCTGTATCTGGAATTCTTCACCGTGGAGGCTCTATCTTAGGCACTTCGAGAACTAACCCCTTCAAACGTGAAAAAGGACCGGAAAAAATAATTGAGAACGCGAAAAAAGCGGGAATCGAAGCCGTTGTAGTTATTGGCGGTGATGACACTTTAAGAGTAGCATACAAGATGGGTGAATACGGGCTTAAATGTGTGGGTGTTCCTAAAACAATTGATAACGACTTGTGGGGTACAGACTATACTTTTGGTTTTCACACAGCAGTTGCTATAGCCACTGAAGCCCTTGACAGACTGCACACAACAGCGGAAGCTCACCACCGCGTCATGATTCTTGAAGTTATGGGAAGATACACGGGTTGGATAGCTCTAGAAGCGGGAATTGCAGGAGGCGCAGATGCTATTCTAATACCTGAAAAACCTTTTGACATTGAAGAGGTTTGCGAATTTATTAAGCGCAGACAGGAAAGGGGAAGAAACTTCAGTATAATTGTTGTGGCTGAGGGAGCCAAGCCTAAGGGTGGGAAAGAAATTGTTTACAGTGAAAGTGTAGATGAGTTTGGGCACATACGCTTTGGTGGTGTAGGATATTTTCTGGGCAAAGAAATTGAGAAGTGTTTAGGCATTGAGACGCGTGTGGTGGTTTTGGGGCATCTTCAACGGGGTGGTTCTCCAACAGCCTTTGACAGAGTATTAGCCACACGTTATGGAATAGCAGCCATAGACCTCGTTCACCGAAGAAAGTTTGGACGTATGGTAGCTCTTCAAGGAAACAAAATAGTTTCAGTTCCCTTAAAAGATGTGGTAGGCAAGCGGAAAAACGTGGATTTGGAGCTTTATGAAATAGCCAGCGTGTTTTTCGGCTAAGTTGCCAAAACTTTCGCAAGCTTAAGCAAGTTAACGTTTAACGGCTTTTCTGTCTCACAGCATTTCTTAAGCTCAATGCTTGTTATTTCCCCATTTTGTAAACCTACAATTTTGCTTCCTTGCCCTTCAGACAAAAGCTCAACAGCCTTTTCTGCGAAAAGACTGGCTAAAAGTCGGCTTCTGGCTGTGGGACTGCCGCCTCTTTGAGCGTAGCCTAAAATGCTGAGCCTAACCTCTACGTTAGCATTTTCTTCTATTTCTTTAGCGAGTTTGCGTGTGTCGCCTATTCCTTCAGCAGCTACAATAATGCCAGACTTCTTACCCTTAGCAGTGTTTTCCTTGATTGTCTGGAAAATTTCTTCTTTATTATAGGGCACTTCTGGAACCAGAATAGTCTCAGCTCCAACAGTTAAGCCTACGGTGGACGCAAGAAAACCTCTTTTTCTGCCCATAACCTCGACGATGAAAACTCTTTCATGGGATACTGCTGTGTCGCGGATTTTGTCAATCTCTGTAACCGCCGTGTTTACAGCAGTGTCAAAACCTATTGTCTCTTCAGTGCCGTAAACGTCATTGTCAATGGTGGCTGGAACCCCAACTATCAAAGTGTCAGTTTCACGACTAAGTTCTAGGGCTCCTCTGAAAGAACCGTCTCCACCAATAACCACTAGCCCGTAAACCTTGTTGAAGGCAAGGGTTTCCGCAGCTTTCTTTATTCCTTCCTTTTTTCTGAATTCTGGACATCTTGTGGTGTGAAGTATTGTGCCGCCCAGCTGGATTATGCCGCCTACAGACCGCGGTGTTAAAGGCACAAAAGTGTTTCGTATTAAGCCTTCCCAACCCCTTTCGAAGCCTAGAACTTGAAAACCTTTTGAGTGAGCAATACGCGTTATTGCTCGTATGGCTGCGTTCATGCCCGGCGCGTCTCCACCACTCGTAACAACACCAATAGTTCGCATACCTAAGCCTCTTCAAATTTCATAAATTTTAAACACAATTTTGTGCTAATCAGAAATAAGCTTGACTGTTAAATAAGCTGGTTTGTAAGGAAACGAGAACTTGGCTAAGCCATTATATGAGATAGGTAGCAGGCTTTTACGCGTCGATAGAGGTTTTATGCAGCGTCAATTTCTTGAAGATCAATTTTTCACTTCTATTTCTCAAAGATGTCCACAAAAAATCGACAAAGAGCCAAAGTTATATGGTAGCCCAGTTTACGTTCAAATAAAGGTTTGAATTTTCGGTTTTCATAAGAAAATTTTAAGGCGTTCTTTCTCGAAGTTAACGGTGGTTAAACGAAAGACAAACCAAAAATCCACGACAAAATTTAGACCTTAGGAAGATAGTATCTAACCAAAACCAAACAACAGTTTCAAACATGCTCTTTTAGAAAATATTTAGTTTTAATAATCTGCATCTACATGATGATTCTGCTCGTCGAAGATTTTTTAGCACTTCCATAATTTCTTATATTCTTGAAGCGCTTCTTCCATCTTTTTCAAATCCAAGAGAATGATTTTGTCGGTTGTTTTTTGTCTTAACCCGATATGATATGTTAGATATGCCAATTTTTCGAAATAAGGCACAAAATTCCGTTTTTTCCTTTCTCTATTTATGTGAGGCGCCACTCTATTCCATATAGTGCAGAAAACGTCATGTAGCCATTCAAGATATGCTTTCTTAAATTCTTTTGGCAGTTTCTTCATTTCAAACAGCATAAAACCAACTCGATCTGTTAACACTGCTATTTTTTCAAAATATTCTCTGTCTTTGTCGCTTAGCTCTCTAACTTTAATTTCATGAGTTATAGGTTTATCATACTTACCGATTTTAACTCGTAACTTGACATTAACTCCAGTGTCGTCTTGTCCGCTTGTATAATTGGGAAAGTTTTCATGGATATACCTGCGTGCTTTCCTTGCCTCGTTTGAGCCCCAAACTTCAAGGGCGTTCATAAAAGCATTTAATGAAAGACTCTCCCTTGCAGTGTGATACGCGAAGAGAGATACAATAAAAGAGATACTAGATATAATAATTCCTATAACGTCGGTCACCTCAAACATGAACAGCCCCCTTTCAATACTTATGTTTTCTATGTTAAAATTTTAACCATAACCAAGGCTAAGCTTGATTATGAGATCAAGACTTTTTTATGGCAATAAAATCTTAAGAATTTCTTATGGTAGCCCGGGAGAGATTCGAACTCTCGTCAGAGGCTCCAGAGGCCTCCATGCTTGACCACTACACCACCGGGCTTTGCTCTATCAAATTTTAAAAGTAAGGCGCTGTGTAATAACTTTAGCGTTTAGTGCATATGCAAACTTATTTTTGGTTTTTCTTTGCTTCTTGGACGCAGTAACATTCTTGAGTGCTTGGGGTCCATTCTTCGCAGCACCATAATGTTTCAACTATTGGATTTTTGTTTTGTAAAAGACGTTTGGTGCAGAAAACCTGGTTTGGATAATTGTATGGGCTGTGGCTGTTGCAGTTTCCGCAGAACTTTTCTTTGATTTCAGTTTTCTTTTCCATCTAGCTTCCTCCAATAGCCGCTAAAAGGTTTTCCCGTTGTATGTAAGGTATTCGTTTGAAGTTTTCGCCTAATCTTTCTATGACGGAAGCCACTATTATTGGAAAAATTATCATGGCGTCTCCGATGACCATAATCTTGTCTGCTTTGCTCTTCACCTTTCCCCAACTAACGGTTTCTGCCAGCGTAGAACCAGACAAACCTCCAGTTTCCGGGCGATCCATGGTTATTATCACTGCATAGTCCATACCCTTTTCAGATGCAAGCGCAGCGGACTGAACAGTGTTTCTTGGCACTCCGCCGCCTATGACTATCATGCCGATTCTTGGGGAACGTTTACAAATTTCTGTTATTTCTAACACGTCTTTGAAGGCGTCCACTTTTAAGGTTTTTTCGGCATTTTTTCTTGAAGCGTGAAGCAGATAAGCGTATCCAAATTCCGAGTCTCGAACGGCTGGCAAAAAAATTGGCGTTTGTGTTTCGTAGGCTGCTCTTAAAATCGAGTTTGGGTTGTCAAGTCTTTTACCCAGTTCCCATGCAAAATCTTTTGAAGAAAGGCTTTTTCCCTCGTTTTCAGCTGCCATCGCGTCATAAATCTTTACGAGAGTATAGTCTAGTTTTATGAAATCTTCTTCTGGCACGAAAACGTCGTAAATGCGGTATATGTGGTACTTGTAAAGGAGATAATCATCTACTTGCCAGTGTCCCTTATAATGGTGTCCTCCTACAGCTTCTAGAGCATCATGCACCATGTTCGCTCCAGTGCTTACAACAACGTCGACAAGCCTTTCGCGAATCAGATCAGCAATAAGCGAACGCATCCCAGCAGGAACAACTGCTCCAGCCAAAGCCAAAAAAACAGTGCAGTCGTCATCTCTTAACATTCTCTCGTAAATATCACACGCAACAGAAAGTCTTCCAGCTCCAAAAGAGCCTGCATTACCGTATTGTTGAATAAGCTGATCTACGGTGATTTTTCCGTTTATCTTTATATGTTTCACAGGTTCTTGAAGGAAATCTTTTCTTTCCACCAAACTTCGACACCTAGAGTCTCAAATATTTAGTAATTTTTAAAGAAATAGCTTTCTATACCTTTTATAGACAGTTTCGATGGCGTTTAGTTAATGAGAAGGGAAATGTTCGAAATTTCAGATTCTATTCCTCTGATAGGTTGTATAGCCTTCGGATTAATTGATAGAGGAACAAACCTTATTCAAGTACGCCCAACATCTACGTGTCCGCTCTCTTGCATATTCTGTTCCACTAATGCTGGTCCGAAATCTAAAATACGGCAAACAGAGTACATGGTGCCTCTTGAATATCTGCTTGAAGAGTTTGACAAAATTGTAGCTTTTAAAGGCAGAAAACACGTTGAAGCGCACATAGACACTGTTGGAGACCCTATAACTTACCCGAAAATAGTGGAGCTTGTGGCTGGTCTAAAACAGATTGAGGGAGTAGAAACGGTTTCTATGCAGACGCATGGTTCAATTTTAACCGAAAAGCTTGTTGACGAACTTTCTGAAGCTGGATTAACCCGTATAAACCTTTCAATTGACGCTTTAAACTCTCAATTAGCTAAGAAAATGGCTGATACGGAATGGTTTGACGTTCAAAAAGTTGTAAAAATAGCGCATCACATAGCGTCAAACACAAAAATTAGCTTGCTTATAGCTCCAGTATGGGTTCCAAACGTAAATGATGAGGAAATTCCAAAAATAATAGAACTAGCAAAAAGTTTGCGTTTAAAAGAAAAGTTTCCGCCCCTAGGCATCCAAAAATATGAAATCCATAAACATGGAAGAAAAGTTAAAGGAGTTAAACCAGTTTCTTGGAAAAAGTTTTATGAACAGTTAAGAATCTGGGAAGAAAAGTTCAAAATTAAGCTTACGCTAAGTCCAAGAGACTTTGGAATCCACAAACGTGTTATGCTTCCCATCCCTTATAGGAAATTTGAAAAGGTTAAGGTTAAGGTTGTTGGACCAGGTTGGTTGAGGAGGGAAAAGTTGGCAGTAACTTTAGCCAAAGATAGAACGCTAACTCTTCTTAACGCTGAAGAAATCCAAGTAGGCGCTAGGTTAAAGGCTAGAATTGTTGCTAACAAGCATAATCTCTTTATTGCTGAGGCTGTTTGACAACCAAGACTGGGCAGGAAACATGGTGAATTACGCCGTCGGTAACGCTTCCCAACAATAGCTCTCTCATTTTGCTTATACCACGAGCCCCGATAACGATTAAATCATAATTGCCCTCTTTGGCTGTTCTAACAATCTCGTTGACAATATGTCCTTCCAATAATACTTTTTCCACAAGCACTCCTTCAGCTTTAACTTTTTCCTCTCCGTTGGCCAGGATGTCCTCACCCGTTTTACGAGTAGCTTCAGTTATTTTTGAAACTTCTCTTTGAGTTACCAGTGGGATTCCTGGAGGCGTTAGTGTTGTTGGTTCTGGCATTATTAATGGAAATGCAGATATCGAATACACGTGTAGAAGAGTTATTTTTCCATCAAACTTTTTAGCTATTTGCACTGCAACGTCTAAAGCTTTCATGGAGTGTTCAGAGCCGTCTAATGGAACTAGAATTTTCTTGAACATGATTGGTATCTCCGCTAATGTATAAGCCTTTATTGAAAATATATGTTTTGAAAAGAAAGGGTTTAGAGAAGGGCGAAGTCTGTGGACCTGATTTTTCCTTTCTGGTCTATGATTACTTCGAATCTTTCAGCCCAGGGATGTCCTTCTAAGTCTATGGGGCAGGTGCCTCTTACAATCCAGACTCCATCTTTCTGTTCCACTGTGGAAATATCTATTTTCTCCGTGTTCTTTCTCTTTTTGAGAAATTCTACAGCTATTTGCTGAGCTGTTTCCGTGGAAATTTCCTTTGCCATATATCTAACCAGCCAAATTTTCATTTCGCTTTGGATAGCATTAAATGTTGTGAATAACAAATAGTTATTTTAGTTAAACATATCTCGCTTCCGTACATATTCTGCGATAAATTCAAATTGGCAAAAACGCCATTTTAAACTTGAAAAGTTTCGGAAAGAATAAAGCATGAGCGAGAAAAAGCGGATAATCTTCCATGTGGACATGGACCACTTCTTCACGGCTATAGAAGAGAAAAAACATCCAGAGTTTAAGGGTAAACCAGTGATTGTTGGTGCGGACCCGAAAGGCGGGAAAGGTAGGGGGGTTGTTAGCACGTGTAATTATGAGGCTAGAAAGTTTGGTGTTAGGTCGGGTATGCCCATATCACGTGCTTGGAAGCTTTGTCCAGAAGCTGTTTACTTGCCCGTAAACTATGAGCTTTACACAAAAGTTTCAAGCAAAATTATGGCGATTTTGCGGAAGTATGCCGACAAATTTGAGCAGTGGGGGATTGACGAAGCTTTTTTGGATGTTTCTTCTAAGGTTAAAGACTATGCAGAGGCAGAAAGACTAGCAAGGCAGATAAAACTGGAGATTTACGAGCGGGAAGGGCTTACGTGTTCCATTGGCATTGGTCCTAACAAGCTCGTTGCAAAAATAGCTAGCGACTTTCAGAAGCCAGACGGTTTGACGGTTGTTAAAGCAGAGGATGTGGAAAAGTTTCTGTCGCCTTTGCCTGTGCGTAAGCTTCTTTGGGTTGGAAGAAAAACAGAGCAGAAACTGCGGGCTATGGGAATAAGAACCATAGGCGATTTAGCTCGTTTCGACCCTACGGTGTTGGCTGAAGCTTTTGGAGTTATGGGCACTCAGCTTTATTTGATGGCGCATGGAATTGACAGAAGCGAGGTGGAGGAGAGAGGTGAAATAAAATCCATTAGTCGGGAAAGAACCTTTGAAGAAGATACTGCCGATTTTGAATTAGTATTTAAGACTTTGGAGAAGCTTGCTGAGGAGGTGCATGGAGATGTTTTGGAGCAAAATCTTTACTTCAAAACGGTTACTGTTAAAGTGCGTTACGAAAATTTTGAAACGCATACTCATAGTAGGACTCTTTCTTTTATGACGAATAGGTTGGATGATTTAAATAAAACAGCCAAGGAGCTTTTGCAAGTCTATCTTAGACCTGATAGGAAGATAAGGCTTGTAGGTGTTAGGGTTTCGAATTTTGTTCATGGAGAAAGGCAGAAAACGCTTGTCTAAAGAGGGCTTGTTTATGGTTTGTGTTTTGGTTTTAGGTCTGGATATTTTTCCCTTATTTTTGCGTCGGCTATCTTTGCAATGAGCGCGTTTGAAATTAGAACGTATTTTACTCCTGTAAGTTCGGCTAGTTCTGCTGGTTTTTGGTCTTGTGTAATAAGCAGTAGATTATGGTTTTTTGCGTATTCCACTATTTCCTTGTCTTTTGCACCTTTCAAGTTAACGTCTTGAACTGTTAGTGCTTCCCATCCTAAGATTTCGAAATACTCTTTTAATCCTGCATACATTTCGTCAAGTAAAATCTTCATTTTAACAGCTTCCATACACTTTAGATTACATGGGAACGTTTAAGCTATTTAGCTTCTCCGCTCTCGTTTTGAATGAAAAGCTGTTTTCCAAGGCAAACTCTTATAAGCAACTTCAAGTGGTAATTGGGGGTCGTGCAAAATCTGCTTTTGCATAGGTGGCTTTTGCACAGTATAGTTGAAGGAGTTGAAAGAGTAGAATGAGCGATAGAGAAATGCACAAGGCAGTTTGCTCTGATTGTGGAAAGGAATGCGAGGTTCCCTTCGTTCCAGACCCAAGCAGACCAGTTTACTGTCGAGAGTGCTGGATGAAAAGAAGAAATCGGAGAAGAAGATACTAGTTAGCGGTTAGCAAAATCTAACGTTATTTTCCCCAAATTTATTTTCATAGCATTTGCTATGGTCTTTATGATTTCTAAAAGCATTTTAAGGCAGTTTAAATTCCCATTTGCACCATAGGTCTTTTGGATGCTTGTCCGGTGGACAAACTAGACAGTTTACTTCAACTTTCGGGTTTAGGGTTTTTGCAAAGTTTTTCAAATAGCCAAACCGCACTTTCTTACATGGAAACTCGCTTAATCCTTTCTTTAAGCGTGCCTCCTGAGTTCTGCACCTGTCAATGCTTAATGTGGCACGTTTATCGCTGACTTCAAATGTTTTGAAAGGTTGGTCTAAAGCCCAACTTGACTTCTGCAAAAGCTCTATGATTGTTGGGATATCCGGGTTTTCGCCGACTTGAAACACTTTTCGTAAACTTTTTGCTTCAATTTTAGCCATAATCTCCCAGACGCCAGCATCAATTTCTGTGGCAGCATCGGTGCCGAACTTTTTCTCTATGCCTAAAAAGTATAGGCCGTCTACTCTCCACAAGTTTCGAATTTGAAGAAAGAAAAAGTCAAGCAGCTTTTCCATGGGCATTTTAACCAGCATTTCACGGTCTTCACGGCTTCCAGGAGGATATTCACTCATATATTAACGCGCTCCTTAAAGAATTATAACAATTTAGTGAAATAGCCTTTTAAATCTAACCAGAAAATAGAATGCAAGAGAACGGTGTCAAATGTTGGACGAACTGTTTAAAACCATCGTTCTAGGGTTAATTCAAGGCTTGACAGAATGGCTGCCCATATCAAGCACTGGACATCTAAAGATAGCTGAACACTTTTTTAACCTAGAAGTTCCTATCCTTTTCGACGTTATCTTGCACGTTGGCACTTTACTTGTTGTTTTAGTCTTTTTCAGAAGCGATGTTAAACAGGTAATTTCCGCTCTTTGCCGCTTAGATTTTAAAACTGAACATGGCAGGCTTATTCCTTTAATAATTGTTGGAACAATCCCTACAGCTTTGATAGGGTTCGTTTTTGGATATTCTGTAGAAGCCATTTTCCAGACCCCCTCCCCTATAGGATTAGCCTTCATATTATGCGGCATCATACTCTATTCAACAAAATACAGCAAAGAAAAAAGAAGCGACATAAGCTATTTTCAAGCTTTCCTCATCGGAACAGCCCAAGGAATAGCCATTATTCCAGGCATTTCCAGAAGCGGAACCACAATAGCGGTGGCTCTTCTCCTCGGGATAAAACGGGAAAAAGGTTTTAGGTTCTCTTTTTTGCTTTCTATTCCCGCCATCCTCGGCGCTTTAGGCTTAACGCTTTGCACTCAACTCGAAGAGTTGGCAGCTAGTGGGTTGGGATGGACTGAAATTTTTGCTGGAGCCATTACAAGCATGTTTGTAGGCTATTTCGCTTTGAAACTGCTTTGGAAAACTCTTACAAAGAAAAAGTTTCACCTTTTTTCATTTTACTGCTGGCTTGTTGGAGTTTTACTGTTTTCACTGGTTTTAGCCGGCTTCTAACCATTTAGGCTTGCCAGAAAGAAACTCTGTTAAAAATTTTGCAAATTTGCTGTTCTTTTTGTAAACATCTAATACTTCATCGTTAACGACTATTTGGAATCCCTTGCGAAGCACCTTCGAAACTTGTTCTGCTACCCCAGCATTTCTTCCACCGTCTTTCAGCTTTTCACTTAACAAAGCCACAGCATCCACATATTTTCTACGGAGCTCTACAACCCATCTTCCACCCTCAATGTAGGGTCCGGAAATAACCCTTGAATTGGTCAGATGTTTGGCAAGGAATTTTTCGCAGTCCTTTTCCTTTTCGATGGGTGGCCCCAAATGCTTCTTGACTGAGGGTAGGAAGCGTTGTTCAAGCTGGAATATGAACATGTTAAGCGTCTTTTCGTCGCTCCATGGTTGGCTTCGTAAAATTTTGAAATCGTTCAGTTGGATTAGTTTTTGTAGGGAGCGGTGAGACTTGTAGAGTTGTCCCCAGAGAACGTCTGGAACCGCGTTGACGTTGCCGAAAGTTATGAAAATGAAGGCAGAGCCATGCATTTCCAGTTTCTGCTTTAGTTTTTTAACAGACAACGCTTTAGTTTCTGGAGGATAGAAGAATTTTAGGCTTGGATTTTTTAGGAAAGCTCGCGCGGCAACTGTAAAAGTGAAAAGTTTTTGCGGCTGCACTGCTGAGGCTACATTTCTTCCTTTATCAACAGGGTCTACTATCACCAGTGGTTCTTTGAATAGAAGTTTTAACTCGTTTTCTCTGCCCTCATAGTAGTTTTCTATGTCTATAGTCATTCTTCGCTTGGAGTGGGCGAAAGCCTCTAAAGTGTTTAGAAAGGATTTGAAATGGAGAACTAAAAGTTCGCATAGATACCCGCTGAAACCGCCAATTTTTATTTCCGCTCCATACACACCTATTCCTTTCATAAACTTTTTTAAAAGTCGCACCTCACTCAACATTTGCTTGTCTAAACGCGTTCTAACATAGTCCGTATGATAGGGTGTTCGGTCAGTTGCGCTTAACCATTCGCCTTTTTCCACTTTGTAGCATGGCACAATGTTCACGCGGACACCGTCAACTATGGCTTCGAGATATGGGTGTTCTGCAAAACGTTCAATGTGTTGTGCGCCTTCAGTGGCTTTTCTAGCTATCTGCAAGCATACTTTTCCCATAGACTTACGGGGAATACTTTTTGGAACACGCATGAAAATGTCAACGTCCGGTTCTTCGCTAAGCCAAGTATCCTTCGCTACAGAACCTTCCAGACGAACTTCTGCTTCCACACCAAACCTTCTAGAAACTTCCGCAACTTTTGCCTCAAGCTTTTTAGCTAAACCCTCAATTTTAGCCCTTTGAGCCTTTTTAGGCGTGATTCGCTCTAAAACAGTTTGGAAGATTTCGTCAAATTTTTCTTGCATAACAGTTCCTTTCTCATTTTTGTGGACAAAACTCTCTAAGCGTAGAATAAATCGGTCCTTGAGGTGTTAACTTGCTTCTTTTAAGCCTTAAGCATTCTGCCCTAACAATTCCAAACTCATAATTCAAATTCTCATTCACGAACTTTGCAAGTTCTAATTTGTTTCTTCCAGACTTTACACGGGCAATCGTTAAATGGGGACTAAAACCTTTCGGGTCAGCTTTAAAACCCAAACTCTGCAAGCGAGGCTCTAACTGATTGAAAATGTCGCGAAGTTGATTTGCGCCTTCTGTTATTCCAGCCCACAAAACCCGCGGATACCGTAAATGGGGAAACGCGCCAACACCGCAAATTTTGATGTCAAAGGGTGTGAACTGCACTTTCTTCATCTCATCAAACACCTTTTCCACCATAGACGGCGTAATATTTCCCAAAAAACGTAAGGTAACATGAATGTTTTGAGGTTTAACCAGTTTCAAGTCAGCCCCGGTTTTTACAAGAAGACCTTGCACATCCCTTATACGTTCTAAAACAGCTCCACTATCTATGTCGAAGGCTATAAAACTCCTTATAGACTCTGACATTTACAACTCCTTCTTTACTATTTTCCTTTCATTTCTCATAAATGCTTTTAATCTAAAAACCTATCTACTAGCCCAGAACACAGTAATGGGAAAGGATATGGAAATGTCTACAGAAAAGCTTGTTGTGGGCTTGGCTGGCATGCCTGGAGCGGGAAAATCAGTTGTTGTCAATGTTGCCGTAAAAATGGGCTATGGCGTTGTGGTTATGGGCGATGTTGTTAGAGAGGAAGCCGCAAAAAGACGTTTAGAGCCGACTCCGGAAAATCTTGGAAAAATAATGCTTGAGTTGAGAGAAAAAGAGGGAAACAATGTCATAGCTAAAAGATGTGTTTCAAAAATAGAGAAAGCGAAAGAGCAAAAGGTCATTGTTGATGGTGTAAGAAGTTTAAGCGAAGTTGAAGAGTTCAAGAAGCATTTTCCGAAATTCACTTTAATTGCAGTTCACGCTTCACCAGAAACAAGGTTTAAAAGGCTTTATCATCGCGGGAGAAGCGATGACCCGAAAAATTTTGAAGTATTTCACGAAAGGGACATGAGAGAACTGAGCGTAGGTTTGGGAAAGGCTATAGCCATGGCGGAACATATTATAATAAATGAGGAAAAGCTGGAAACCGTGAAAGAAAAAATTCGAGAAGTTTTAGAAAAGGTTGAAAGAAAATGGATGAGGTAAAAGTTTACATAGAAGCTGAAGTGAACCCAACAGAATCCGAGGAAAAGGTGAAAAGAGCCGTAGAAAACATTTTTGGCAATGTCCAAACAAGAATCCAGTCCACAAGTAAAGGTGCAATTTTAACCGCAGAAGCTGAAGGTCTTGAATCGCTCACTAAGCTTTACAATCTATTACGTAGAGAACGCATTCGCGACGCTGCGAGAGGCGTCCTTTTTGAAGGACTAAAAGGGAATGCTATAACTTTCTTTTTGAATAAACAGGTTGCCTATGCTGGACATATCTCCTTTTCCAAGGAAGTTGCAGAATCGCCTTTAGGTCCCATTAAGGTTAAAATAGAATGTGAAAACCCGCGGCAATTAATCGACTGGCTTGCACCCAAAACCACGTAAAAGGTGAAAGGAGATGAGTTTACAAAAAGTTTATGAGTATATAGATGGGCATTCTGAAGAGTTTGTCCAAGACCTTGTTAGACTTGTTAAACAGCCCAGCGTCTCCGCAAAAGGGGAGGGAATAGAAGAATGTGCAAAACTTGTAGAAGAGTTAATGGCAAAGATGGGTTTTTCAACAAAAATCCTCAAAGGCAGAAAAGGAAATCCCGTTGTTTACGGAGAGAAACTTTCCCAAAAATCTTCTAAAACCTTGCTTTTTTACAATCATTATGATGTTCAACCTCCAGAACCCCTTGAAGAATGGAAATACGAACCTTTCAGTGGCACAATAGCTGATGGAAAGATTTATGGAAGGGGGGCATCAGACAACAAAGGCAACATCGTATCCAGATTAAAGGCTGTCCAAGCGTTTTTGGAAACCACAGGCGATGTGCCGGTTAACATTAAATTTTTCATCGAAGGTGAAGAAGAAATAGGTAGTCCCAATTTAGAACCTGTGATAAAAAAGTTTAAGAAACTGCTTTCTGCAGACGCAGCTATATGGGAGTTCGGCGGCACCGATAGGCGGGGAAGACCCCACTTATATCTGGGATTAAAAGGCGTTTTATCCGTAGAGCTGAAAGCTAAAGGTGCAGTGAAGGATGTCCATTCGGCAAATGCGCCTTTAATTCCTAATCCAGCTTGGCGTCTTGTTTGGGCTCTAAACTGCTTAAAAGACGGTGAAGAAAAAATTCTGATCGAAAAATTTTACGAACATGTTTCTCCACCATCCTCGGAAGAGATTGAATGTTTGAAAACTATTCCTTTTGAGGAAAAGGAAACGAAGAAGGAATTGGGAATAAAGCGGTTTTTGAGGGGTAAGTCTGGGCTTGAAGCTTTAAAAACACTTTTGTATGAGCCTACATGCACTATTAATGGTTTATTGTCTGGGTACACGGGAAAAGGTTCCAAGACGGTGTTGCCCTGCGAAGCTATGGCAAAACTTGATTTTAGACTTGTTCCAAACCAAAGCTCGGAAGAGATTTTCAAAAAACTGACTAAACATTTAAAGAGGCATGGTTTTGGCGATTTAGAAATAATTAAGCATGGCGCTACAGAACCGACAAAAACGCCTATAAGCGACCCTTTTGTGAAGTTAGTTGCAGAAACCGCTGAAAAAGTTTATGGCAAAAACGCTGTAATTTACCCGTTAAGTGCTGGTTCGGGGCCTATGCATCTTTTCAGAAACTTTTTAAGAATTCCCGTTGTTTCTGTTGGTTGCAGCCATCCAGAAGCCAACGCTCATGCACCAAATGAAAACTTAAAAATTGAAAGCTTTGTACGCGGAACAAAGTTTATTGCGACATTAATTAGCGACTTTGCACAGTAACTGGTGTCCAATTTTGTCTGTTAAAGCCACTGTAACTCGTAGAGGTGCTGTGCTTTTAGGAAAGCATGTTGCTTGTGATGCTCCAGAAGATTCTAGACCTTTAAGGGTTGTAACTCATGCTCATGCAGACCACATGGTGGGTTTGCGACAAAGTTTAAGGATATGTGAGAAAGTTTTGATGACTAAAGCCACAAAAGATCTCATTGATGTTTTGAGAGGACCACTTTTTCTTATGAGAGGTTTTGTGGAAACATTGGATTATACTGAATCCTTTCAGTATGAAGAGGAGCGTATAACGTTTTTTCCCGCTGACCACATTTTAGGCGCAGCACAAGTTCTGGTTGAGGATGCTGAAGGAACGCGGATTGTTTATACTGGAGACTTTAGGATTGACGAAACTCCTGTTTTAGACGCTGATATTCTCGTCATAGAAGCCACTTACGGAAGTCCTTCATGCAAACGTGCTTTCGGTAGGGATGTTAAGAAACTGTTGGTTTCTATTGTTAAGAAGGGATTGCAAGATGGGCCTGTTTATGTTTTCGGATATCATGGCAAACTTCAAGAAGTTATGCAGATTTTATATAAGGCTGATTTGAAAGCGCCGTTTATTGTGCCTGAAAGAGTTTTTCATGTTTCGAAGGTTTGTGAGCGGCATGGTATGCGTTTGGGACGTTTAATTCTTTCTGAGGAGCATGAGGCTAAGGAGATTTTACGACGGAATGCGTCTTGTATTGCTTTTTATCATATGGCTTCCAGAAGCAAGGTGGGTAAGGATGCTTTTCGCGTTTATGTTAGTGGTTGGGAGTTTAACGAGCCGTGTAGGGAGATTTCTTCTAAAGAGTATGTTGTTGCTTTGAGTGATCATTCGGATTTTGATGGTTTGATGGAGTATGTGAGGCGTTCTAGGCCGCGGCATGTTGTGGTGGATAATTATCGTGTGGGTTATGCTGAGGTTTTGGCTAGGCAGATTCGTAGGCGTTTGGGGGTTTCGGCTGTGGCTCTTCCGAAAAGGTAAGTTTGTAGTGTAACGTGTGTGTATTACATATTACGACATAAGATATATATCTCTTCCTAGCGTATTTTTAACGTGGAATTCGGGTTCAGATTCCGAATTCATATCTCTTAAATAAAAAGAAACCAGACACTCAAAGCGCGGTACCGAAATGCCCTCCCCACTACAACCAGAGTTCTTCGCATTGCTGGGCATAGACCTTTTCCTAGCCGTAAGCCTATTAACATGCCTTTTGGACAGGCACTTTCCTTGGCATCTACCATACCTTTACCAGTTGGCGGCTCTAGCAGGTTTTGGGCAGCTTTTAGTGAGTAAGGAGTTTATGGCTTCCTTTGACGTGTATATGCGTTTCTGGTACAGCCTACTATATCTTATAGTAGCCCTAGCCAACATTGTTGCCGTTAATGCCTATCTCGGCGTGATAAAAAAGCTTGTAAACTATGCGAAAGTATTCATGTTCACCGTCACCTTTCCAGCCTTAACTTTGGCTGCCCTTTTCCTTTCCAGCTACGCCGACATTGCCATGCATCCGTTAATACTGGTTCCGCAGCCTTCTTGGGAAGCCACCTTCATAGGCATTGTAGCCTTCGACACTTTGGTGGTGGGGACAGGCATTTACGTGTTCTTTAAGCCTAAATGGTGGTACATTGCCCTGGGCGCAGGCACAGCAGTAACAGGCGCAAGCGTTTA
>PIXZ01000012.1 GCA_003601605.1 Candidatus Bathyarchaeota archaeon | reverse complement strand
GGTTCGGAAAATTCTTTGTTAGATGCTAAAGCTGAAGGAGCCGATGTTCGCGTTGTCTACAGTGTCAGCGATGCGGTTAAAATGGCTAAGCAAGAGCCAGATAAGGAATTTGCGTTTTTCGCTATAGGTTTTGAAACTACAGCACCATCAACAGCAGCTGAAATCTTACATAAACCACCAGAAAACCTAAGCTTTCTCATTTCTCACCGTTTGATTCCACCCGCCATGGAACTTCTGCTAGGAATAGGCGACCTACAAATCGACGCTTTTATTGCGCCCGGACACGTAAGCACTATTATAGGCTCGAAACCCTACGAGATTTTCCCGAAAGCCTACCGCATGCCCACAGTCATAGCAGGATTTGAACCCTTAGACGTCTTATTCGCAGTCTACATGATTCTAAAACAGATTAGGGAAGGCAAAGCCCTATTAGAAAACGAGTATGTTAGGGCTGTAAGCTGGGAAGGAAACACCAAGGCTCAAGAGCTAATGCGTCAAGCGTTTGATGTTGTGAATGGAGGATGGCGAGGCTTAGGGAGACTACCCGCGTCAGCTTTTAAACTGAAAGAAGATTACGCGAGTTATGATGCACGAGAAAAATTTGGAGTCAAAATCAAAAAGGGAAGAGATTTGCTGCCTGGCTGTCAATGCCACTTGGTGATGATTGGAAAAATAAAGCCACTGAATGTCCACTTTACATGAAGGCTTGTACGCCGCAGAAACCTGTTGGCCCATGCATGGTCGGCGTAGAAGGAACATGCCGCATATGGGCGAAGACAGCAAGTAGATTATAGCGTAAAAATTTGTAGCAAAGCTTTTATTTAAAAAGGAACAAACGCTGTTTCAAGAGGTTTTATCATATGACTTTAGAATCCAGTAAAACGTTAGGTGGTGTAGGAGCTATACTAATGGTCATTGGCTTTTTAGGTTCCTTCGGAACAGGATATGCGCTTGTATTAACTCTCGTTGGCATAATACTTTCACTAATAGCTTTGAAAGGACTAGCAGATTACTACAAAGAAGAAGGAATCTTTAACAACGCTCTCTACGGGGTAATCACGTTCATAGTTGGCGGAGTAGTTTTCATAGCAGTACTATTCGTGATGGTTATTACGGTTTTTCTTACAGGCCTAGACTGGACTGATCCGACGGCCATTCAAGCATACTTTATGGATTTGAATAATCTTTGGAGTGTTGTTGGAAGTGTTATTATCGCTTTTGTTGCGCTTTTCATATTTATGATAATTTCCGCTGTATTCTTTAGAAAATCATTGTCTACCCTTGCCATAAAATCTGGAGAAAAAATATTTGATACCGCAGGACTGATATGGCTTATAGGCGCTGTCTTAACCATAATAGCCGTCGGCTTCATACTCATCTGGATTGCATGGATATTAATAGCAGTAGGTTTCTTCTCAATCAAAACCGAAGCTCAACAACAAGTAGCACCAGCTGCGCCGCAACCGCCACCTTAACAATCCCTCATTTTTATCTGATTTTAAGCAGAGCTAGGTAAATTTTAAACATGATAATCTAGTATTCTTTAGGTATAGGAGTACATTAGAATGAGTAAAGGGACTGACAAAAAATATGGTGGTAAAAAATGTATTGATTGTGGTTCGCCTTTAGAGCTGTTTGAGCTAGACTTGGCTAAAGGTAGACGGGTGATGCAGTGTACCCGTTGCGGTTTATACCATTTTTATAAAAAAGACTTTTTTGGCAAATGGAAACTTGTCAAAGCTGGGAAAGTTTCAGACTTGTGGGGAAATTCCAAAAAATAGTCAGCATATTCTTGGAACAGGGTCTCCCACAGGTCTAGCGATTATTCTTTTTCCGCCAACAACCGTCTGCATAGCAACTCCACTAAACTCCGCTGTTGCTTCTCCTATAATTTCTGCTTCGCGTCCCTCTTCTGTTGTTCTTAAAAGCTCTAACACCTCTTCAGCCTTCTCTTTAACAACACCTATCAACAGTTTTCCCTCGTTGCCCACTTCCAGCGGGTCTAAACCCAACATTTCACATGCTGCCCGCACATCTTCCCTTACTGGAATTTTATTCTCATACACCAGTATGCCCACCTTCGATTTTTCGCTAAACTCGTTAAGGGCGTCTGCAACACCGCCGCGGGTAGGGTCTTTCATAGCAACTATGCCGCCAGCCTCACCAAGCAAACGTTGAACTAGATGATTCAAGGGTTTTACATCCGATATTATTTCGCTTCCGAAGCTTAGACCTTCTTGTGCGGATAAGACTGCCAAGCCGTGGTCGCCGATTGTTCCAGAAACTAATATTTTATCCCCAGCCTTGAGGTTTGAGTCAAGAATCCAGCGCTCCTTAAAGTCGTTTCTAAACTGCCTTACAACCTGAAGGTTTTTCTCCAAAGCTGCAGTTCTTCTGCCAACCCCAGAAACATTTACCACACAACCGCCGAGACTGCCTCGCTCCACAACTTTAGTGTCGCCTGTAATTATGCTTACGCCAGCTTCCTTGCATGTTTGTTGCATACTAGCCAAAATCTTTTCAAAATCAGCTATGGCTAACCCTTCCTCCAAAACAAAACCACATGTCAAAGCATAAGGCTCAGCACCCAAAACCGCGATGTCGTTAACTGTTCCAGAAACAGCTAAACGCCCAATGTCTCCGCCTGGAAAGAATACGGGCTTGACAGCGTGAGAGTCACTTTTCAGCACTATGTCGCCAATAACAGCTGCGTCGTCCAAAGCCTTTAGCGGAACGTCGATGTTGCTTGCGTCGCCGAAGTATTTTACAATGTAATTCTTTACTAAATCGTGCATAACCGTCCCACCGGCACCATGCAACATTGTTATATGCTCATTTTTAACCAATCTGAACTCACCTTAACCGCGAATACTCAGCTTAAAGTTAAACATAAATACATCGCAACAAACCGCAAAGTTTCCAGCAATATTACTGCAGTTCTTCAACACCGTATTTTACTCTCTCTTACACCAAAGACTAGAAAATAGCCCAGAAAACATTTTCTTTAATGGAAAACCATATAAATAGCCATAACGCTGTTCAATTGCACAGTTTGGAGAGACTATAAAGTGCCAAAATGGGGATACTCCATAACAGAAGAAGAATTAGACCCTGAAAAAACAGTCAAGGCAAGCGCACGAGAGGTTAGAGTATCCCATAAATCTGCCCGTGAAATATGCAAAACAATTAAGGGCATGATGCTTATTCAAGCCAAAAAATATCTCCGCGAAGTCATAGCCAAAAAAAGGGCGGTACCCTTCACAAGATTCAAAAAGAAGGCTGGACACCGCCACGGACTGGAAAAGGCTTATGCTGGCAGATACCCCGTGAAAGCAGCAAAACAAATTCTAAAAGCCCTTGAAGGGGCGGAAGCCAACGCTGAATACAAAGGATTAGACACTGACAGACTCCGCATTATCCACGCAGCCGCATACCCTGGAATGAAAATTAAACGTTACACTCCGAGAGCTTTTGGAAGAAGCTCCCCAGAATTCGAAACCCTAACCCACATTGAACTAGCCCTAGAAGAAAAGCCCCTAGAAACAGGAGAGGAAACCTAAAATGGCTGTCGTTAAACACTTTATATCAGAATCTATTAAAAAAACAGAAATCGACGAATTTTTGCAGAAAAAACTGGAAAGAGCAGGCTATGGCGGAGTAAACATTTCTAAAACCCCCCTAGGAACCCACATAGTCATATACGCCATGCGTCCAGGAATAGTGATAGGACGCGGCGGAGAAACCATAAGAGAACTTGCAAGCCTTTTGGAAGAAAAATTCGGAGTCTCAAACCCTCAAATTTCAGTTTCAGAAATAGAAATCCCAGAACTAAACGCTCATGTTGTCGCTTCCCGCATTGCCTCAGCCCTCCAAAGAGGCATACACTTCAGACGAGCCGGATTTTGGGCGCTAAATCAGGTGATGGAAGCGGGAGCCTTAGGCGTAGAAATCATCATAAGCGGTAAACTGCGAACCGAAAGAGCAAGATACGAAAAGTTCCGAGCTGGATACTTGCCAAAATGTGGAGAACCAGCCCTTAAATACATGCGGAAGGCTGAAGTCCACGTGCAACTTAAACCAGGCATATTTGGTGTGAAAGTTAGGATAATGCCTCCCGACGCGGTTTTTCCAGACAAAATCCAGATAGTGGAAAGTCCACCACAGGAAGAAACAACAGAGGAAAAAGCAGTCGCAGAAGCAACAACCGAAGAGACAGTTGAAACCACTAGCGAAGAAAAGGAGGAAACAGAATAAAATGCCGATACTTAGAATAAAAGAAATTCGCGAAATGTCCTCCGAAGAACGAAACAAAAAAATTGCAGAACTAAAAACCGAGCTTCTCAGACTGAAAACCATGATTAAAGCAGGCGGCACCATAGAAAACCCTGCGAGAATAAGACAGCTCCGAAAAACCATTGCACGCATACTTACAATCGAAAACGAACAAAAAACCAAACCAGAAAAACAGAAGCAAAAGGAGAAGAAAAGGAAATGAAAGTCACACCAAACATAATTCGCTATGAATTTATAGGAACAGAAGCAAAAGTTGCGAAAAGTATCCATTCTGGTTATGTTGGAATAGCTGGAAAAGTAATAGATGAAACTCGTAACACTTTCATACTGGAACATGAAGGGAAAAGAAAAACAATTGTAAAGGACACTGCCATTTTTCACTTCAAATTCCCTGACGGAACAATCGTTGAAATCGACGGTAAACTTCTCGTAGGAAGACCAGAAGACCGCCTTAAAAAACGTGTTAGGAGGCTTTGGTAATGTCTCTAACTTTTAAGAAACCAAAGAAAACATGCACAGACAGAAACTGTCCATTCCACGGAGACTTACCCGTAAGAGGCCGCGTGTTAGAGGGAGTTGTTGTAAGTGCAAAAATGGATAAAACGGTAATAGTGAAACGTGAATACCTATATTATGTTCCAAAATTTATGAGATACGAAAGAAGACAAAGCCGTATACCTTCCCACAATCCTCCATGCATAAACGCAAAAGAAGGAGAACGCGTAAGAATAGCTGAATGCCGCCCCATAAGCAAAACAGTATCATTCGTCGTAGTTGAAAAACTGGAGGAAAAGTGAAATGGCGGCAAGAGCAAAACAAAGAGCCCTAATCGCTAGAGGGATGCTTGGACACGGACCTAAAATTTCAAGAGGACTGCCAACAGGTGCTCTTCTAAAATGCGCCGACAACACCGGAGCCAGAGAACTACGGCTAATTCAGGTTATGGGTTACAAGGGAGGATTGCGACGCTATCCCTCCGCTGCTGTAGGCGACAGAATAATAGTTTCTGTTAGGCACGGGTCGCCAGACATGAGAAAGAAAATCTTCCAAGCAGTTATCGTGAGGCAAAGAAAACCCTACAGGAGAGCCGAAGGCATATGGGTTCAATTCGAAGATAATGCGGCGGTGATAATAACCCCTGACGGTGAAATGAAAGGTTCAGAAATCCGCGGGCCAGTAGCGAAAGAAGCTGCTGAAAGATGGCCTAGAATAGCAAGTGCCGCCAGCATAATAATATGAGATGAGTGAAAATGCAAGCATTAAAACCTGCAACCAAACCTTCAAAACAGAGGAAAAGGCTGTATCAAGCCCCAGACCATATACGCTACAAACTTATGGCTGCACCCCTCTCGCCAGAACTGAAAGCATCCCACGGCGTCAGAAGTCTTCCAGTTAGAAGCGGTGACACAGTGCGCGTAATGAGGGGAGACCACAAAGGATTTGAAGGAAAAATAACGCGAGTAGATAGAAAGAATTATAGAATCTATGTTGAAGGATTAACAAGAGAGAAGGTTGACGGAACAACAATATTTGCGTCCATACACCCATCAAAAGTTATGATTACAAAATTGAATTTGGACGATAAATGGCGTAAAAAAGTCTTGGAAAGAAAGAGGTCAGAGCGTCTTAAAAGAGAGAAAATCGTGGAGAAAACTCCAAAGAAGGTTTTAGAAGTAAAAGAAGAAGTTGCTGAAGAAAAGCTTGTAGAAGAAAAGCCTAAAAGAAGAAAGAAAGCTCCAGTCAAAAAACCAAGAGCGAAAAAAGCAAAAAAGGAAACAGAAAAAGAAAAGGAGAAAAAGCCTAAGAAAAGAAAACGCACGACAAAAAAGAGAACTACAAGAAAAACTAAGAGTAAAGGAGGAACCTAAATTTGGGTAAAAAAGGAGCATCCACAGGTTTAAAGCGCAAACCTGCACCACGTTCATGGCCAATCCACCGAAAAGAATTTGTATGGACTGTTAGGCCATCTCCAGGGCCTCATTCTTTAGACAACTGTTTGCCTTTAGCTATAATTTTACGAGAAATTCTTGAGTTTGCACGTACAAGAAAGGAGTCTAAGGCTATAGTTTCTAGTGGAAAAGTTTACGTTGATGGAAAAATTCGGTGGGAAGACGACTTTCCCGTAGGTTTGATGGATGTTCTTTCCATAACGGACGTTGATAAGTGCTTCCGCATTTTACCATCTAAGAAAGGTTTAATTCTGCACCCCATCAACCAGGAAGAGGCGAAATTTAAGCTTTGCAGAATTGAAAATAAGACTGTTGTAAAAAATGGGCATATACAACTTAACCTTCACGACGGTTCAAACATACTTATTAAAACATCTGAATCGGAAACTTCTCAAGGGAATGTTTACAAAACATTTGACACTTTAAAAATAAGTCTACCCGAAAGAGAAATTCTAGAACACGTTAAAATGAAAGAAGGCAACTTTGCCATAATTACTGGCGGAAAAAACATTGGCAATTACGGAAAAATCGTTGAGATTGAAAAAGCTGAAGGAAAGAAACGCAGACACACTTTGGTAAAAATCGAGGACGAGAAAGGCAACACTTACCAAACGGTCTTAAACTTTGTTTTTGCCATAGGCGAAGACAAACCGCTCATAACCCTACCTGAGGCGTCATAAAATGGCTGAAGAAGAAATACTCAAAGCTTGGGAACAACAGCCAATGCTTAAACCCAGAATCGAAAAAGTAGTGGTCAACATGAGCATCGGAAAATCTGGCGAACCGCTGGAAAAAGCCGCTAAAGTTTTAAAGGAGTTGGCAGGGCAGAATCCATGTAAAAGAAAAGCTAAGAAAACCATAAGGGATTTCGGTATCAGAAAGGGAGAACCCATCGCTTGTATGGTAACCTTAAGAAAACAAAAAGCCATAGAATTTTTAAAGAAAGTTTTACCCGTAGTGGACAACAAAATTTCCAAAGAATGCTTCGATGAACGCGGCAACTTTTCCTTCGGCATAAAAGAACACATAGAAATCCCCGGAGTTAGATATGACCCGGAAATAGGAATTTTCGGCATGGACATTTGTGTTTCTCTAAGTCGCCCCGGATACCGTGTTAAAAAACGGAGAATAGAAAAAACAAAAATCGGCTCCAAACACCTTTTAACACCTGAAGAAGCCATGGTTTTCGTTAAGGAAGCTTTAGGAGTTGAAGTCGTATAGAGGAGGAGATGCGCATATGGGTAAACAGAAACCTAAGAAAGAAAGAAAATATGGAAAAGGAGCGAGACCATGCAGTAGATGCGGGTCGTATGGGCCAGTTATTCGACGTTACAATTTATATTTATGTAGACATTGTTTTAGGGAAGTAGCCAAAAAACTTGGGTTTAAAAAATATGAGTAACGAGGAAGCGCTGATGGATACCATAGCTAATGGTTTAACAACAATCATGAACAACGAGATGCGAAACAAGCGCGAATGCGTGATTAGCCCAGCCTCCAAACTTTTAGGAAAAGTTCTGAGGATAATGCAGTTAAACGGCTACATTGGAGAGTTTGAGTTTATAGATGATGGACGTTCTGGAAAGTTTAAGGTTCAACTTTTGGGAAGAATAAACAAGTGTGGAGCGATAAAACCGCATTTTTCCGTTAAATTTGAAAAAATTGAAGAATGGGAGAAAAAATTTCTCCCATCAAGAGAGGTAGGAATATTAATAATTTCAACACCAAACGGAGTGCAATCACATAGAGATGCAAAGGAAAAACGTGTGGGAGGAAGACTATTAGCCTTCGTTTACTAGAGGATGATTTCAAATGC
This sequence comes from Candidatus Bathyarchaeota archaeon, assembly GCA_003601605.1. GTDB lineage: Archaea > Thermoproteota > Bathyarchaeia > Bathyarchaeales > Bathycorpusculaceae > PIXZ01. Next base: position 28,539 of record PIXZ01000012.1, on the reverse strand, counting down.
GGGCTGTAGAAGTCTCAAAAACCCTTCAGATTCCCGAAGACGTAGAGGTAACTCTAGAAGGAAAGAAAGTAACAGTTAAAGGCGTCAAGGGAACCTTAACCCGCGACTTTTCCTACGCCCCAATAAAACTTGAACTAAACGATAAAACAATACGGGTATGGGCGGAATGGCCCCGCAAGAAAGAAGCAGCCCTTGTAGGCACAATTTACTCCCACATTCAAAACATGATTACAGGAGTCAGAAAAGGATTCACATACAAGCTTAAAATAGTCTTTTCTCACTTTCCAATCTCAGTAAAAGTTAAAGACAAAGAAGTTTTAATCGAAAACTTTACGGGAGAACGAAACCCGAGAAAAGCCAAAATAATAGGAGACGTCAAAATCAAAGTTCAAAGCGAAGACATAATCATTCAAGGAATAAATTTGGAAGACGTAAGCCAAACAGCAGCAAACATAGAACAAGCCACAAAAGTGAAAAACAAAGACCCCCGCGTCTTCTTAGACGGCATTTACGTATACGAAAGAAGCGAGGGAATGGAAGAGTGACGGAACAAAACGCTGTGACTAAGGAAAAAGCACTGAAGCTTAGAAAACGAGTGAAAGCGAAAAAACCAGATTTTGTAAGACAAGAAAGCTGGAGATATAAACGTCTTAAAGAGAACTGGCGCAGGCCCCGTGGAATAGACAACAAAATGCGGAGAAAGATCAAGGGATGGCCAGCCACCGTAAGTGTAGGTTATAGAGGCCCGAAGGTTGCTAGGGGACTTCACCCTTCAGGTTATGAAGAAGTTCTCGTGCACAGTTTAAGTGAACTTAGAGGAGTCAACCCGAAAACTCAGGCCATACGAATTGCACATACTGTGGGTAAAAGGAAGCGGGCGAGAATTCTTGTTGAAGCGAGAAAAAAGAAGATAAAGATTTTGAATTTGAAAGAAGCCAAGGAAGCAATTGAAGAAGAGAAGAGGCTTGTAGAAGAGGAAGAAAAAAAGGAAGAACTCGAAAAGAAAGAGGAAGCCGAGGAAAAGGAAGAAAAGAAAAAGCCGAAGCCGAAACGCAAACGTAGACAAAAAAGAAAAGCAAAAACAAAGAAAGAGGCTGAAAAAGAATGACCGGTCTCAAAAGTCAACGACGTCTTGCAGCCCAAATATTGAAAGTGGGACAAAACAGGGTTTGGATAAATCCAGAAAGAATAGATGATGTAGAAGCAGCCATAACACGAGAGGAAATTCGGAAACTCATACACGAAGGCGTTATTAAACCATTGCCAGAGAAGGGAGTAAGCCGAGCTCGAGCCAGAGTTTTAAAGGAAAAGAAAAGGAAGGGAAAGAGACGTGGACACGGCAGCAGAAGCGGTTCTCGAGGAGCAAGACTCCCCAAAAAAGAAGCTTGGATGAAAAAAATTCGGGCTTTAAGAAAGAAGCTCCGTGAACTAAAGGCCAGTAGGACAATTACTGAAACCACTTATCGCAAGCTGTACAAAATGGCCAGCAGCGGAAGATTCGAATCTGTTGGAGACCTTGAACGCTACTTAAAGGCTCATGAGCTTTGGAGGAAACGCTGATGGCAAAGGGCGCCCGTTACCGTGTTCCGTTCAGACGGAGAAGAGAAGGAAAAACAGATTACAAAGCAAGAAAAGCGTTAATACTTTCTAAAAAGCCTAGACTGGTTGTGCGGGGCAGTTTAAAAAATATAATTGCCCAGATTGTCGTAGCCAAACCTGAAGGAGACGAAGTTCTCGTTTCGGCTCATAGCAGAGAACTTGCAAGGGAACATGGTTGGAAAGTTCCAAGAGGAAACATTCCTGCAGCTTATCTTACTGGACTTCTGTGCGGATTAAAGGCCAAGGTTAAAGGGATAAAAGAAGCTATTCTAGATATAGGATTGCATTCACCTTCTAAAGGGGCAAGAGTTTTTGCTGTTTTAAAAGGAGCGCTAGATTCTGGAATGAATATACCTCATAGTGAAGAAAGAATCCCAGATGAGAAACGGATAAGCGGCGAACACATAGCAGAATACGCGAAAATCTTGGCCTCTTCAAATCCTGAAGTTTACCAGTCAAGGTTTTCTAACTATATAGTGCATAAACTTCCTCCTGAAAATCTGCCAAAACATTTTGCAGAAGTTAAGAAGAAAATGTTGACTGCGTTTAAGGCTGGAGGTAAGAAAAAGTAATGCCGCGGAGAACTTCTCAAAGTTTAGAACAATGGGTTCCACGAACCCGTCTTGGAAAAATGATTCTGGAAGGAAGAATCACTTCTATTGAAGAGGTTTTTACGGGTGGTATACGGATAAAAGAGCCGCAAATCGTTGACGCTTTACTTCCAGATATTCAAGAAGAAGTCATAAACATTAATCTGGTTCAGAAACAAACAGACGCTGGTGAAAAATCAAGGTTTAAGGCGATAGTTGCTGTTGGAAACAGAGACGGATATATAGGGTTAGGCTCTGGAAAAGCAAGCCAAGTTAGAACCGCCATAGAAAAGGCAGCTGCCGACGCCCGTTTGAACCTTGTTCCTGTGAGACGTGGATGTGGAAGCTGGGAATGTGGTTGCGGAAGACCCCATTCTGTCCCATTCTTGACTGAAGGAAAATGCGGTGGCGTGAGAATAGTTATTGTTCCTGGACCAAGGGGCTTAGGTCTTGTAGCAAGTGAAGTTGCAAAAGTTATCCTTAATCTTGCGGGCATAAAGGATTGCTGGACGAGAAGTTACGGTTCCACAAGAACTGTGCCTTCTTTTGCTTACGCTGTTTTTGACGCGTTGAAGAACACTTATAGTCTTATAACTCCGATGGATTGGGGAAGATAAATGGCTAGAAAGAGTAACGAGCGAAAGTGCATTGTAGCTGTAAGGATTCGTGGAGTAATAAGTGCCCCAAGAGAAGTTAGAGAAACTTTGCAGATGCTTAACCTAAAAAGAAACAATTATGCTGTGTTAATTGATAACCGTCCATCCTTTTTGGGAATGTTAAAAACTGCGCAAAACTTCATAACATGGGGAGAAGCCTCAGAAGAGGCCGTGAAACTGCTTATAAAGGAAAGGGGAAGACTGGCGGGCGGCAAGAAACTTACAGACGAGTATGCACAGAAAATCGGCTACAAGTCGCTTGAAGAACTTGCACTGGCAGTTTTTAAATGTCAAACCGAATATTGGAAACTGCCCAATATCCAGCCGGTTTTCAAACTACACCCGCCTAGCAAAGGCTTTAAGGGAAAAATAAAAAAGAGCTATAGGATGGGCGGCGAATTAGGCTATCGCGGAGAAAAAATTAACGAGCTAATAAAACGAATGGTTTAGGCTGCTGCTTTTGCTATTTTCTTTTGCGATACATTTTATAGCCACTTTTGAAATGCCATAGTACCTAGGAGAAGGCGAGATTGAGCGCGAAGTGGCGAAGAAATAAGAAAAATTCAAACTGGTTCCATGCCATAAGAAACTTCAACAGATGCAGGAATAAGAAAAATTTTCCAATGTGGCACATTAAAAGTTCAAAATTTAAAAAGCAAACATACCCGTTAAAATACAGAGTTTTTAGATTAGATAAGAAGGTGGGCTGGAAAGAGCCTCAGCCTTTAATTGATATCCTAGAAGAGAAAGACGACATTATAGTTGTTGCAGATTTCGCTGGGTTCAAAAGGGAAAACTTAAGGGTTAAGGTGAAAAACCAAAGACTACTATTGTCTGCTGAGGCTCCAGAGCGCAAATATTATAAAAGTTTAAATCTTCCGAAAAGAGTGATTCCAGAAAGTTTACGTACAAGATATAAGAATGGTGTCTTAGAGATACGGTTAAAAAAGGAAGAAAAAGAAAAAGCTATAGACGAACTGGCTGGTTAGGGAATGCCGCACAAACTCAGAAAAATCAGAAAGAAACGCGGTTCAAGAACCCAAGGCTACGGTAGAGTAGGGCAGCATAGAAAGTCAGGCTCTAAAGGATATCGCAAGGCTGGACGACATAAGCACGGATGGTCTTACGTTATAAGATATGAACCAGACTATTTTGGGAAAAAAGGATTCACTTCGCCTAAAAGCCTTCATCGAAAAGAAAACATTGTAAACTTGGGAGAACTAGATGAAATAGCCGAAAAAATTGCCACTAAAAAGGAAAAAGCAAAACTTTTCGTAGACCTAGGAAGTCTCGGCTACACAAAACTTCTTGGAACAGGCAAAATTACAAAACCAATAATTGTAAAAGTGTCGTCCTACTCAAAGTTAGCGGCTGAAAAAATAAAAGAGGCTGGCGGAGAAATCTTAGCGGAAACCCCACAAGAAAGCGGAGAGTAGCTTAAACCATGGCGGGCAGATTTTTAAGCCTATTCAAACCAATTGCAAGGATCATCCCAGAAATTAAGGCTCCAGAACGTAAAGTGCGATTCAACGAGAAACTGTTCTGGACGGCCATGGTACTCATCGTTTATCTAGTAATGTCGGAAGTCCCGCTTTATGGCATTAGCCCTCAACAAGCACCAGAACTAACAGCTTTAAGAGTAATCTTCGCCTCTAACAGAGGAACCCTCATGGAGCTTGGAATAGGCCCAATAGTAACAGCTGGACTAATTTTACAACTTTTGGTTGGTTCCGCAATGATAGAATGCGACATGTCAAACCCTGAAGACAGAGGCTTGTTCACAACAGCCAGCAAAGTGCTATCTATAGTGTTAACAGGGGTACAAGCATCAGCCTATATAATAGGCGGTATGTATGGTTCTCTTCCCGGACCGCAAGCCATAACTGTTTTTCTACAACTATTAGCGGCTGGAATGGTTGTTTTACTTTTAGACGAGCTTGTTCAGAAAGGTTGGGGTTTTGGCAGCGGCATAAGCTTATTTATCATGGCTGGAGTGGCCCAAAACGTTTTCTGGCAATGCTTTTCTCCAGCCAGCGGCTTATTTGTCGGAGCATTATCCTACGTAATGTCTGGTGCAGAGTCTATAACATGGTGGATAATTGGAGGCGGTGCCTACCCATCTTTTACGGGATTTATAGCCACGATTGCCGCTTTTCTAATAATAATTTACATGGAAGGTGTAAGAGTTGAACTGCCTTTATCCTACGCTGGCTACAGAGGTTTCCGCAGCCGCTACCCAATAAAACTTTTGTATGTTTCAAACCTTCCAGTGATTTTTGCTTCAGCCCTTTTTGCCAATATATACTTTTTCTCACAACTCTTCTGGAACATGTATAACCAAAATAACACAAACTTTTGGCTTAACCTCCTAGGACAATATGAAGTTGGTGAGGGAGGAAGACTTCAACCTATAGGCGGATTGGTCTATTATGTGACTTCGCCGCAAGGAATAACAAATGTTATAGCAGAACCATTGAAAGCCTTCGGCTATCTCGCCATACTCCTAGTCTTCTGCGTAATATTTTCGCTCACATGGCTAGAAGTAGGCGGTTTAGGGCCTTCCACAGTGGCTAAACAGCTTGTGGATGCTGGTATGCAGATTCCAGGATACAGAAGGTCTGGCAGAGCCATAGAGTCTGTGCTTAAACGTTACATTCCAGCAGTAACGGTGTTGGGCGGAATTATTGTAGGGCTTATTGCTGGAGTCTCAGACTTTTTCGGGGTTTTTGGCTCTGGAACTGGTATTCTGCTTTCTGTTGGAATACTTTACCAGTATTACGAGATATTAATGCGGGAAAGAGCAGCGGAAATGTATCCAGCGTTCCGAAAACTGTTTGGAGAATAGCGCAAAAATAGTTATTAATATCAATGTTGTAAAAGAGAAACTAGTCGGAATAATTGGAGGAAGAGAATGGTGAACCCCCTTGAATGGTTGTTAATGCCTCAAGCCCCGGGAGCAACAGTAGCTATAATGATTATATGTGCACTCATTTCCTTCGCCAACTCCTCTATAAACCGTTTCTTGATAAACCGTCTTGTAGGTTGGAAACAATATAGAATTATGCAGAAGGAAATTGCTGAATATCAATCCCTAACAAGACAAGCTCTGCGCACTAAGGATAAAAAACTTATGGAAAAAATTAAGAAAAAAGAACCCCAAATTATGAACATGCAGAAAAAAATGGCTAAACCCCAACTAATCATGTTCGCCATTCCATTCCTTTACCTTCTCGTCTGGTGGCTCGTATTATTACCTCTTTATGGGGCAAACCCCGTCGCATACATCCCAGGAATCGGAGGCATCACCATTTTCTACTGGTATTTTATTGTGTCCTCTCTATTTGGAATATTGGCCTCACGTTTGTTAGGCATGATGCCAATAGAGTAGGAAGTGAAAAAATGCCCCAGCCACATCTACGCACAAGAAGCAAAAAACAAATAAAAACCACGGTTCCCGGCGGAAAAACAAAAACCCACTACAAAAAAGAGAAAACTTCTACAGCTCTTTGCTTTTTATGCAAAAAACCCTTATCTGGAATACCACGTTTAGACGCAACGGAAACGCGTAAACTTAACTACACTAAAAAGAGAATATGGCGCTTATACGGCGGAAAAATATGCCCAAAATGTTTAAAAGACGCAATAAAACAAGCAGCAAGAGCTTTAGCTTAATTTTGAGGAAAACAAATGCCGAAAAATAAGCGTCCAGTAATATGCATTTGTGGAATGGCTGGAAGTGGAAAAAGTACTGTTGCAAAAAAACTTGCAAAAAAATACAGGTTAAAATATTACTCAGGCGGAGACGCATTAAAGGCACTTGCAATAAAAGAAGGACATAAACCACGGGAACATGGATGGTGGGAAAGTAGCGAAGGAATAAGCTTTCTAGAGAAACGAAAGGCAAATCTAAAATTTGACAAAAAGGTTGATGAAGAACTCTTGAAGGTGGCGAAAGAAGGAAACGTTATTTTGGATAGTTGGACCATGCCTTGGCTTCTTAAAAAAGGTTTTAAAATATGGTTAGAAGCTTCAATAGAAAAAAGAGCTGAAAGAGTAGCAAAAAGAGATAACATCGGCATTGATGAGGCATTAAAAGCTTTAAGAACAAAAGAGAAAGAAACGCGATCTATTTATCATAAACTTTATGGTTTTAAGTTAGGAGAAGATTTTACTCCCTTCCATTTGATTTTGGATACTGAAAACCTAGAAGCAAAAGAGGTCTTCGAAATTTTATGCAAAGTTATAGACAATGTTGTATTCTGCTCTGAAGATTGTTAGTACAAATTAACTGGTTTTTGCGCAAATTTTAAAAACATTGATAGAGTAATCTTCTAGATTGTTTTTCTATAAGTATAATCTATAAGCTAAAGGGATGTAGGCGCGGATGGGCAAACAGTCTATTAGAATTGACCATTTAATCATCGGAATTCTCGCTGGAACCATTGCTTCATACATTTTCATATCTCAAAATAACTTCTTTGGAGAAACAGCGGTCATGCTTGTAATATTTAACTTTCTATTTGTCGCTTTAACTTTTCCATTAAATGGGACATTAAAGAAAAAACTGCTTATGCTACTAATAGGCAACTTTACCGGTCTTATATGGAACACGATTTTCTCTCTATTTGCCATTACAGCAGCATATTATCTCGAAAATTTTTTCAACATTTTATGGTCTATTTTAAATCCTATATTGAATTTTTTATGGATTGTTTCGTTCTGGTCATTAAGCTTGACAATATTAGCTAGTTCGGAGAGAGGAGTAAGCGAAATTGATAGTTGAAATCTTAAATCTACTCCTCCTACTTTTAACAGGCTTAATGATTGCTTACCTTATTAGACATTACATTTTCACGCTTACTGTTCTAAAAAATACCCGAAAACACGGAAAAAATGAAAAAGCAGCAGCCTTAAACTTCAAGCCCACAGTTTCAATACTAGTCCCAGCACATAATGAAGAAAACGTTATAGGCAGATTATTAGACAGATTGACGGAACTAACATATCCCGAAGACAAAACACAAATAATTGTTATAGATGACGCCTCCACGGATAGCACAGGGGAAATAACTGAAAAATATGCGAAAAACTTCAACCACATTAAAGTTTTACATAGAAACAAAAAAGAAGGTGGAAGAGGAAAAGCAGCAGCCTTGAATGCAGGGCTGAAACACGCCACAGGTGAGATAATACTTTGCTTTGACGCTGATTATTATCCCCAAAGAGATATTGTAGAAAAATTGACAAGAGAATTTATAGACCCAAAAGTTGGAGCAGTTCAAGGGAGAGTAACCGTTTTAAACGAACCACAGAACATTGTAACACGTTTTGTGGCTCTAGAAAGAATCGGCGGATACCGCGTTGACCAAAAAGCCCGCGATTATCTTGGACTTATTCCCCAGTTCGGCGGCACGGTTGGAGGCTTCAGACGTAGTCTTCTGGAATCTCTGGGAGGATGGGATGAATTCATCTTAGCGGAAGACACAGACTTAACTTTTCAAGTTTACCTTGCAGGTTATAAGGTTCGCTATGTTGAAGATGCAGAATGCTACGAAGAAGCTGTGGAAAACTGGCGTGACTATTGGAAGCAAAGATACAGATGGGCTAAAGGCCATATGCAAACTTTCTTCAAACACTGGCTGAAAGTTCTAAAAAGCAAAAATTTAACATTAAGAGAAAAAGCCGATGGACTGTTATTGCTGAATGTTTATTTTATGCCTATACTTGTGCTTCTTTCATGGATTCTGATCATTTCACTCTTTTCAATAGAACAGCCACAATGGTCACACAATTTTTTGAACATCTTGCCAATAATGCTTTACAGTTCTGTTGGAAATTTTGCACCCTTTTTCGAAATAGGGATAGGAGCTTACTTGGATGGTAGAACTAGAGCGCAATGGCTCATACCGTTGTTAATTTTCACTTTTCTTATAAACACCTTCATATGCACCAAGGCTTTGGTAGACTTAACCCTATCCAAAATCGCGAGAAAAAACAGTAATCATTGGGAAAAAACAAATCATTCTGGAAATGGAAACTGTTATATTACGAACATTAGCAAAATATCAAAAGATAATGTATGATTCCGAATCCGACAACGGTCTTGTTGCTTTTTTTCGGAGCTTCAACCCTCATACTAATCATGCTTCTACCAGCATTACTCGAACTAAAAAAACCAAAAGACGCAGGACCAAGAAAAATAATGGAAGAGAACATCATTCCGTCTCAACGCTTCAAACCATTTGAAGCAACCTTTCTCGCGAACCTTGAAAAAGAAATATCAAAACCCGATCAAACCATAATTAAGAGAGTTGCAGACATTATCGCGTTTTTACCAAACCTGGAAACTTAACACTATCTCCCTTTAAGAACAGTTTTGCGCTTCTCCAATTTTCTTCCGCAATTTGAAAGTTTCCTTTAACACTTCCATGCAAAGAGTAAAAAATATAGCAAAGATAAGTGCATCGATTGCATTCCCTGTACTTTTTACGCAATTCCTTAAATTTCGGAGAATCCCACATTTTAGGTAAATCAAAGATGGAAGCCACCGGATCTTGCACGTGACATCCAGCAACTCTGCCCCTATGATCTATAATAAAGAAGCTTTTGAGCGCCTTACACTTCCAAGTTCTTTCTCCTGTCAAGTAAAGGTTTTTGACAGCGTTTAATATCTGAGAGGTGATAAGAATGTTGTTATTTTTCTTTTTCAACGCAATCAGCGAGTCGCAAAGATTCACCATAGCTTCATAATCGGTTATAGTGAATTCATCATTTTTCTTTCCTATCTTAAAAAGTTGGTTTTGACCTGGAGCACAATCATAAGAGTATAAACAATACCAAACAGGAATTTCCTTCCTTAAGAAGTATCGAGTAAGATCTAAAATTTCGTAAAGGTTAAGTTGCGATATTGTCGGTGACACGCCAACTCGTATACCGTTTTTATGAAGTGTTTCTATAGCTTCCATCGCGTTATGCCAAGCACCTTTAACACCTTTAATATAATCCTGTTTTGCCGGGTCTAAACTGTCAAGAGAAATTGCCACAAAATCTACGTTGCGTAAAGCATCAATTTTTTTGGCAGCCATGCTGCCATTGTCATAAACTGTTGTTACAAAAAATCTTGAGGCATATTCCAAAATTTCATCAATGTCTTCTCTTAAAAGGGGGTTTCCGCCAGAAAAAACAATTTCAATAACACCTAAATCGCGAAGAATATCTAAACCTTTCTTAATCTCTTCTGTTGACAATTCTTTAGTATCTTGTTCCTGCCAGACATTACATCCTTTGCAACGATAGTTGCATTTTCTTGTAATCATCCATTGCGCATGGTAGGGTCTATTGGGCATTAGAGAGAACAAAGCAATTCTAGCAGCTTTTTCAAAGGTAATCAAAGTCGTGACCACTGGGTTATTCTCTTGTCTGGTTTAAATTTTTTACCCAAAAATCACGATAATAATAAGCTTAAATTCCGTAAATTTTAAAATTTACAGAAGGTATTAGACCATTTAAAATTAACTGCTGGGTGTGGATGACTGGAAAATCTGAAGTTTCAGTTGTTATTCGAACAAGAGATATTGAATTTCTTTTAGAAGAGTTATTGAAAAGAATAGCTAAGCAGACATTGCAGCCTGTTGAATTTGTAATTGTGGACAATTTTTCTTCTAAGGAAAAATGGAAAAATTAGGTGAAATGAGAAAATTTTTGTTGCATACTAAAAAAAAGATTTTCCAAAATCAGACCGTTTTTAAGCTTGTTCCCATAGTGGATGAGGAATTTTCATATCCCTATTCTGCAAATATTGGAGTTGCTGTTGCTTGTGGAGAGCTTGTTTGTATAACCAATGGGCATTCTTTACCTTTTTCTGAGGAATGGCTCGAAAGTGGAGTTGCTCATTTTCGGAACCCAAGAGTGGCTGGTGTTGCAGGATACTTTGTTCCTCACAAGAATGGAAGCCTTTGGGAAAAAATAGCCTATAATTCATGGTGCAAACTTTACGAAAAAAGCGGAGCTTATGTTAAGGATAATTATTTTTCAACCGTGAACTGTATTTTCAGAAAGTCGCTGTGGAAGGAATATCCTTTCGATGAGTTGTTACCTAAAAAGATTCCTTACGCCAGAAAATTTGGTGGAGAAGATTATGACTGGTCGTTGGAAATGTTGGCAAGGGGATATGAAATAGTTGTTGAGCCAAAATTTAATGTTTATCATTCTCATAATGAGCCATTGTCAAGACTTTTTTCTAAATATCTTGCTTGGCAAAGAGTTAGAGAGAAAATTGGTTCATTAGCACGTCCGAGAGAGTCTTATACAAAACTTGCAAACATCAAACCTCTATACTACAAAATTTAAATCGGCTCACTTTTCTCCAAACGCTGATAATATTCTAACGTTTTCTTAAGCCCTTCTTTAACAGGGACTTTCCAATTCCAACCTAACTTTTTAAGCTTAGTATTGTCAACAACTATGTTTCCCACATCAATTTTTTTATGATATTCCGGCGATTCAACGTAAACCACTTTTCCCGGAGTCAGCTCTTCAATCCATTTTCCAATGTCGTAAAACCATGTAGGTGTGTTTGTTCCAACAAAATAGATTTCTCCGCTTTTCCCTTTTTCCATAATCGCCTTTGCAGCAGAAACTATATCAGAAATGTATATGTAATCTCTGAAAAATTTTCCCTCATCGTAGATTGGCACCGTTTCTCCTTTAAACCCCTTATAGAGCAGATAGTTTAAGGCGGCTTTTCTCGGGTTATTATATTGTTCTCTTGGTCCAAAAGTGTTTGTAAGCCGCATCACGAGAGCGTCTAAACCATATACACGGTTGTAAATTCTGCAATAGTGTTCACTGGCAAGTCTATCCGCAGCGTATAAGTTTAAAGGGTTACATGGAGTTTCCTCGTTTATGGGTAAAGTTTTTGGTTTTCCAACAACCCAGAAAGTGCTACCTAAGATTAAGCGGCAAGGTTTTTCCATCTTCCTAAGAGTTTCCAAAATCACTAGGGTTGTTTTAGAGTTCACGTCTACATCGTAAAGGGGATTTTCAAAAGCTTCATAATGGGTAAGCTGCCCTGCAAGATGAAAAATCACATCTGGTTTATGCTTTAAAATTATGGTTTCAAGCCATTTGTAATTGGTAATATCGCCATATTCGATTTTAACATGGTCGATAATGTTAGCAATATTTCGTATTTTCTTTTTACTTCTGGACGCTATAACAACGGAATGACCTGTATTGACGAATTCTTCAGAGAGGTGGCTGCCAACAAACCCCATACCGCCTATAACCAAGATTTTCAATGTAAACACTCTCCCTAAGCAGTTCAATAGTTTATTCCTTAAATTTCCTCACAAACTCTTCAAAAGTATTCACCATATAAGTAATCATATCTTCTGTAAGTGCTGGATGAACCCCAACAAAGAAGGATGAAGTCATAACCCTATCGCTGTTTTCTAACTTTCCGACTACTCGAAAGTCGACGTTTTGGTAGGCTGGTTGTCGTAAAATGTTTCCAGCGAAGAGGGGTCTTGTGGCAATTTTACGTTTCTCAAGGAAGTCCACGATATCCCTTCTTTTGAAGGGAGCATTTTCTCTAACAGTTAGCGGAAAAGCAAACCAGCAGGGTTCGGCTTTAGGTAACGATTTGGGTAGAATAAAGTAGTCTTCGAATGCGGATAGTTCTCTATACAATTTTTCAAAGTTTTCCTTTCTTTTTCTGATGAAAAACGGGAGTTTTTTAAGCTGTTCTAAGCCCATGGCTGCTTGAAGGTCGAGAGGTTTTAGGTTGTATCCTATGTTAATGTATGTGAATCGCCTGTCGTAATCTGGCAGTGGGGTTTGGGAAAATCTTAGCGGACAATAGGCGTTCGGGTCTAGGGCAATTTTGCATATGGGACATACACAGGCTCTTCCCCAATCTCTGAAAGACCTTACGGTTAGAGAGATTTCTTCATTGTTCGTTACTATGGCGCCTCCTTCACCCATCGTCATGTGGTGAGCTGGGTAAAAACTGAAAGTTCCTATGTCTCCAAATGTAGAAACATATTTTCCATCGTATTTTGAACCTAAGGCATCACACGAATCTTCAATAACATATAGGTCGTGTTCTTCCGCAAAATCCATTACGGAATCCATTTCGTTCGGGTTGCCCAAAGTGTGAGGAAGCACGATGAGTTTAACCTTCTCCGAATAAGCTTCTTCCAGCTCGGAAGCATTAACGTTGTATGTGGAGGGGTTAATGTCCATTAAAACTGGTTTAATGCCCTTTTGAATCAGCGGATTTATAGTTGTTGGGAAAGTTGTTGCTGGCGTAATGGCTTCTACCCCCTTAGGAAGCTGGAGAGATTCTACTGCAAGTAAATTGGCTGAAGAGCCACTATTTGTTAACACGCAGTATTTTGTTCCTAGAAAGTTTGAAAACTGCTTTTCAAATTCGCTGGCATATCTTCCTATCCCAAACCATCCAGACAGCAAAGATTTCAGTGCAGCAAAGATTTCTTGATGGTCATACACTGCTAATGCGTAGTGTATGGTGGTTTTGCCGGGAACAAATTCTTCCTTTTTCTCTTTGAATATATTTTCCAATATTTGAAAAAGTTCCTTGTAGTCTCTCTCCGACATTATCTCCCTCTCATTCTCTCCTTAAAGAATAAGCCCGCATCTAAAATATTGTCGAATGTGCCGCAGTCAAACCATGGGCCTTCTAATATTCGATACTCGACTTTGTAATTTTGGGAAATTACCATGTTATGTAAGGCTTCTGTAATTTCCAGTTCTCCTCTCCAAGAAGGTTTTAATTGTTCAATGACTTCAAACGCTGAAGGTTTGAGACAGTAGATTCCTGTGATTATAAGGTTGCTTTTGGGTTTTTTGGGTTTTTCTTCCAAGCCAACGAGACTGCCGTCTTTTATTTCTGCAACGCCATAACGTTCTGGGTGTTCCACTTTTGCCAAGTATATTCGAGCGTCGTATTCTGATTCTTCGAAACCTTTTACAAAATCTGATATCCCGTTGGGAAAAATGTTGTCAGCTAGGTGAACTACAAAAGCGTCTTCTTTGACAAAGTCTCTGGCACATAAGATTCCGTGGGCTATGCCTTTTGGTTCTCCTTGCCATTTATAAGAAAGGTTTACGCCGTACTTGTAGCCGTTCCCTAAATATTTTATCACATCCTCTGGTTTAGCCCCACCCAGAACCACACAAATTTCCTTTATCCCAGCAAGATAAAGAGCTTCTAAACCATATTCAATTAAAGGTTTATCGTAAACAGGTAATAAATGCTTGTTAGTGATATATGTTAAAGGTCTGAGACGAGTCCCGTAACCTCCGGCTAATAGGATACCTTTCACCATATATCTTCTCCTTTTAAGCACAGCTTTTAGATGACTTCACTTCTAGGCAATCCTATATAATTTTCTAACAAACTATTTTAAGTTATAATTAAAACCCAAGTAAATTGAGCTGAATAATAGAAAGAAATTTGTAATTGTAATGAAAGATAATTGTTCTCAAAAACTAAAGTTTAGTGTGGTGTTTGTGGAACATGAAAATTCTAGTAACTGGAGGAGCGGGTTACATAGGTTCTGTGATGACAAGAATGCTTTTAGAAAGAGGATACAAAGTAGTTTGTCTAGACCGATTCTTCTTCGGAAAAGAATCATTAAACGAGGTGTTTTCAAATCCTAATTTTAAATGGGTTAAAGACGACATCAGATGGTTTGACCCGATTATTTTAAAAGATGTGGATGCTGTGGTTGACCTAGCTTCTTTGTCTAATGATCCAAGCGGCGAGCTTAACCCATCAAAAACTTATGACATAAACTATCTTGGAAGGGTTAGGGTTGCCAAACTAAGCAAAGAGTATGGGGTTAGAAGATATGTTCTTGCCTCTACCTGCAGTGTTTACGGCTTTCAAGAAGAAATTTTAGACGAAAATTCGCCAACAAACCCTCTTACAACCTATGCGAAAAGCAACGTGTTGGCGGAAAAGGATGTTTTACTTTTAGCAGACGAGAAATTTACCGTAACCGTGTTAAGACAAGCCACAGTATACGGATTATCTCCAAGAATGCGGTTTGACTTAGCGATTAACGGAATGGTTCTCGGAGTTTACAAAAATAAAAAAATTCCCGTAATGAGAGATGGAAAGCAATGGCGCCCTTTTGTCCATGTGAAAGACACTTCCAAAGCTTTCATAACAGTTCTCGAAAGCCCAGAAGATAAAGTAAACAAGCAAATTTTCAACGTAGGTTCCAACGAACAGAATATTCAAATTTTTCCCTTGGCAGAATTACTTAAAGAAGCACTTTCCTTACCGTTTGAAATCGAATGGTACGGAAGCCCAGACAAAAGATCGTATAGAGTGAACTTTGACAAAATAAGGAGCTTTTTGGGGTTTGTTCCTTCTTATACGCCTAAAGAGGGGGCAAGGGAAGTTTATGAAGCGCTGGAAAAGGGTATAGTGACTGATTCTTTAAAAACAAAGACTGTGGAATGGTATAAACATTTGTTGGAAACCCATAGGCTTATGAGAGAAGTTCTGCTGAAAGATACGATTTTGTAACTAAATTTCCTCACAGATTCTCAATTTTTAAAACTTGATAAATTATTCCAAACACGTAAATGAACACCCTAGCTATATCTAGGAATGGGTAAATTAATGCACTTTTGTATTTCACTTTTTTATTTACTGCTGACTCGTATGCATAGAAGATGACTAATGCCCCAAGTGGAAAGAGAATTAAAAAGAGCAATATCCCTTTATAAATAACGGTGCTTGTAAGAAAAGAAAGTGCTAAAAACGCAAAAATCGTTATAACCCAAAATAGAAAAACTAAAACGCAATATAAAGCCCATTTGGAAAACAGACTTTTTAACCCCTTAATTCTAAGCATGTGGCCCATTCCGCGTCCATAATTGAATGTCTGTTTCAAAAGACTTGTAAGTGTGGGGCGATGTTTATGCTTAATCACAACCTCTGGGTCCAAAACCATGTTATATCCTGCCTTACAAACTCTTTCAACCAGCTCATCTTCGTCAAAGCCGTATCTTATTTTTTCATCAAACATCCCAGCCTTTTTAATAGCTTCCCGTTTAAACGCCATGTTGCAGCCTGCAGGATAATGCCATGGAGGTTTCACCGTGTTCAAAATTTTCCTTTTCTTGAATATGCGCATTACGGGCATGACGCTTTTATCAGCGTATTGAGACAAAAAATCATTGTGATAACCTATTATGTTTCCCCCTATACAGCCTACTTCTGGTTTTTGAAAGTTTTTAACAATTTTATCTATCCAGTCTTTCGGAACTACGCAGTCATAATCTGTAAAGGCAATAATTTCTCCCGTACTGTGCTTTAAGCCTGTATTTCTCGCAGCATTTAATCCCGGTCTCTCTTCTGTCAAAAGTTTAACTGGATATTGAGCAACGATTTCTTTGGTGCCATCTGTAGAGTTCCCATCAACAACTATTATCTCTAACTTGTCTTTTTCATAACCTACCTGCATTAGAGAATCTAAAACATCTTTGATATGAGCCGCTCCGTTTTTAACCGGTATAATTACAGAAACTTTAGGTTGCGATTTATTGTCTTTTTCCAAGCAGTTTTCCTCTGGAATTATTTATTGTGCAGTAATGTTTTTGCAGCTTTTCTAATGGCTTGATAACTATTCAAAGCTGGTTTCCATCCAAGTTTTTTAAGTTTTCCGATATCCAATAACATGGTTTTAACGTCGCCTTTCCAGCCTCGCCCACCATCAACACCGCCGGTAAAAACATATCCCACATTTTTAAGTCCCATTTCTTCACAAACAATGTCTGCTATCTGCTTTACATTAGCCTGGTCTTCTGAGCCTACATTGTAGATTTCCACCCTATTCGCGTTGGTTTGTAGACCAGTGAACATGGCTTTTATGCAATCTTCAACGTCTAAATAGGATTTGGTTTGACTTCCGTCTCCAAGAATCTCCAGTTTTTCGGGATTTTTCTTAAGTTTATTTATAAAATCGTATATCACGCCGTGTTGCATTCTAGAACCGACAATGTTAGCTAACCTATATATGAATGCATCAAAGCCGTAAGTGTAAGCGTAACTTGTTATTAGAGCTTCACAGGCAAGTTTGGATGCTCCGTAAACTGAAATCGGCTTAAGAGGGGCATAGTCTTCTGGTGTTGGAATCTTTTCTGGTTCTCCGTAAACCGTGGAAGAAGAAGTGAATATCAGTTTTTTCACATTGCCAACCTGCCGTACGGCTTCAAGTAGGTTAAAGGTGGCAGCCACGTTTTGTTCATAATGTACCATAGGGTTTGTGGAGCCTACTCTCACTTCGGGATTAGCTGCGAAGTGAAAAACAGTTTCACAATCATTTAAATACTCATTGATTTTTTCGGATTTTAGCAAGTCATCTCTAATAAAGGTAAAGTTTGAACTAGTTAACCATTTCTTTATGTTTTCAAGTTTTCCAGAGCTTAAATTGTCTAAAACAACAACTTCGTGACTTTCACACAAAGCGTCTACTAGGTGGCTTCCTATAAAACCTGCTCCTCCAGTTACAAAGACTTTTCCAAGTTGCAGTTTTGAAAGCATTGTTCTCCCGTCTAGTAGGTGAAACTATTATCGTTAATTTTTGTTAAGGCTTTCCACAGATGGTCACTTTCTGGGCGAACAAGATTTATTTCTTTTCCATCTTTACGAATTAACACTCGTTTACTTGGAGAGTCTAGAAATTCGCCGATGATACGCGCCTTAATTCCATGTTTTCTTAACTTTTGAAGAATTTTCTCTGTTGAACCTTGTTGAGAAGCTATAAGCAATGCCCCTGAACTTATAAGTTGTAAAGGGTCAATTTCAAAAAAATTGCAAATCTCCAAGGTTTCTTTAGCCACTGGAATCTTTTCCTCATAAACTTTTACACCTAAATTTGAAGCATCAGCCATCTCATGTATTCCACCAGCTAAGCCGCCTTCCGTTGGGTCATGCATGGCGTTGACGCTGCCTGTGTTAAAAGCGATAACTGCTTCTTTGACGACGCTTATTTTCTCATAAAAATTCTTGGCGTTATCAACAATTTTTGGGTCAAGTTTTTCTTTAAGCAGTTTCTCTTTTTCCATGGCAAGAATCGCTGTCCCTTCAATTCCAACAGTTTTAGTTAAAATCAGCTTATCTCCCGGTTTAGCTCCTCCAGCCGTTACATATTTTCCTTTTTCCGTTATGCCAATGGCACAGCCTATAACCAAAGGGGCGCTTAATCCGGGTGTAACTTCGCAGTGTCCTCCAATAATGGCGATTTTTAACTCTTTTGCGGCTTTATCCATCTGGACGCTTATTTTTTTAACTATTTTCTTGTTTACCTTTTTTGGAAGTAGGATACATGAGAGAAAGAATGCGGGTTCTACGCCGAAAGTGGCTATGTCATTAGCGTTGATGTGTACGGCTAGCCATCCTATGTGCTCTACTGCTCCAGTTATAGGGTCCATTGATGTGATTAGGGATTTGTCTCCTATGTTGATAACTGCTCCGTCAAACCCTAAGGAAGGGCCTAAAACAACTTCTTTACGTTTGAAACCTAAATTTTTGAATATTATGTTCTCTAAGATGCTGGGTGGAATTTTTCCAAAAGGAAATGCCAGAGTCTTTTCCTCCGTTTGTTATACTTTTGTATTGTTTAATTTTTGCTTTCTTTTAAATATGGAAGCATACGCCATACTATTTTTGTTATTGGTAAGGCTACTATTGCTCCTATTATCATTTGTCCAATATTTATTGGAACTTCAGCCACAGCTACTGCTTCTATTTTGAAGAGAGGGTAGAGTAGGAACATTTGATAGAGGAAATATCCCAAAACCATTATGCATCCTCCGCTAATCACGGAAAAGACCATCCATCCGAATTCTGGGTCTGCCAGAAAACCGAAAGCTGATATAGATATGGCTACTGCAACTCCTAGAAGAATCCAAAACTCTAAGGGGATATACAACTGAAATGTTTGTGCGCCTAAGGTTATTGTTACATCGCCACTGTAATATGTGGTGCCTATTCCGCCAAGTAGTAAACCGACGATAATGCCTAAAATTAATGTGAAAAATTTCCAGTGTGATTCGGAAATAAGTTTTGGATTTTTCTTTTTAAGCGTCCCAACAAGAAAGCCTTCACATGCCTTGATGACAAGTGTAGCTGGCGCGTAATGAGAGTAACCTAACAGTATGTCGGCAAGCATGGAACCCACGCCTCCAGCGAAGGCTCCAACATAAGGACCGAAGAGTAAAGCGGACAGGAAAACCATGGATTCGCCGATGTTGAAGAATCCTTCTGTTGCAGGAACATATACGGAAAACATTATTGTTACGACGCAAACTAGGGCGGTAAATATGGCTGTTACTGTTAAATAGACGGGTGATTTCTCGTTCACCTTTACCACGATTGGTATAGTTGTAACTATACTATATTAGTTTTTCTAGCTAAAGTAGAAGTTTCAAATCATCTATGGCTCGTAAAACTCTTTTTCCGCGCTGTGTAATCTTGAAAAACTTTTTCCTATCTTTTTTATAGCTCACTATTAGTCCCCTTTTTGAGAGCTCGTTTAAATGCTGGTAAATGGCACCCCGTGTCATTGTTTTTCCAAGTCTTTTCCACAAATCATAGCCATAAGTGTCTTTTTTGTTTAAAACCCGCAGTATTTTCTCTTTAGTGCTCAGTTCCAGCCCGAATCCCGCTGTTTTTTGCTTTTTGGTTAGAGACTGGAGAACGTCTGTAGCCTTTAAGCCGCTTCCAGTTATAAGGCAAACAACGCTGTCTTCGCTGCGAATCTTTTCTGTTTCAACAAGCTTTTTTAAAGCGGCTATGGTGGCTGAGCTGGCTGGTTCTGCAAACATTCCTTCAAGTTTGGCTATTTGGAGTTCTGCAGCGAAAATTTCCGCGTCAGAAACTGTTAAAGCCATTCCATTCGACTCTTTTATTGCTTTTATTGCCAGTTTTCCTTGCAACGGCTTAGAAACCAGCACTGCCAGAGCATGGGTGGAAGGTTTTGAAACTTCAGCAATTTTGGAACGATCTTCTAGAATTGTTTTAATTATGGACGCGCTTCCTTCTGGTTGAACGCCCACCATTTTTGGCAAAGAATCTGCTATTCCCAACTGTTTAAGTTCTTTGAACCCTTTCCATACAGAGTAGATGGTTCCTCCGCTTCCCATAGAAGCTATAAACCAGTCTGGAACACCTAGTTGCTCGAAAATCTCGTATGAAATGGTTTTTTGTGCTTCAATAACTAAGGGATTCAGCTCTGCGGTTGCTTGATACCAGTTCATTTCTTTTGCCAAAGCTTCAGCTTTAACTATGGCTTCGTCTACAATATTCCCATACTCTTCAATAACAGCGTCGTAAACAAGCATTTGAGCCAATTTGCCGACATCCACGAGTTTTGGGACAATTATGTGGCAGTTTAAGCCAGCCTTTGCACAGTAAGCAGAAAGAGAAGCCCCAAGATTTCCGTTAGTAGCGCATACCAGCGTGTCATATTTCAAGTCCAAAGCATGAGACGTCATAAGTGCTGCTGCACGGTCTCGAAAAGAGTTGGTAGGGTTACGAGTCTCATCCTTCAAAAACAACTTTCGCAGTCCTAAATCTTTGGCAAGCCTTTCCGCTTTATGAAGAGGTGTCCCACCCTCTCCTAAACTAACCTTATTTTTTACCTGGGGAAGTAAAGGTTTATAACGCCAAAAACCCCTTTGTCCAGAAAATTTGACTCTGCCATGTTTTGGTAGAACAATTTTATATTCTAGTAGCCCACCGCATTTTTCGCATCTGCCTTTCAAGATGGTTGCTAAAGAGAATTTTGAGCCGCAATCAATGCATTCTAAAGTCATAGTTTTGCTCCATGAAAACGTGTTATCCTTTAAACAGTTTTTGGAAGTTTTCAGAAAAAACTTTCCTTTTGGCTTTAGGGGAAATTTCTGCGGCTTCAACAATGGCTATTTGTGTAGGATAACGGTAGTATGGCACATCTGAACCGAATAATACCCTATTTTCGTCTACGTCTACAGAAAGTTCGATATAGTCTGGTAGAGTGCCAGAAGTTTCCACATAAACATTTTCACATTCTTTTAATGCTGCAATAGCAGATTCTCTTAAGTGCCCTATGATAATGGGAAGATTAGGATGTTTTTTTGCGATTTTTATAATTAATCCTGGCGAGGAAAAGCCGTTCCCTGAATGGAACAGTATTGGAATTTTCAGCTGATCAGCTTTTTCGAAGAAACTGTTGAAAAATGGATGGTCTGGTCTAAAACATTCAACCATTGGGTGCAATTTAAGTCCTTTCAAGCCTAAACTGTTTTTTATACGGTCCAGCTCTTTTGTAGCGTCTTCCCTTCGGGGGTCTAAACGCCCGAATCCAACAAGGCGTTTAGGATGTTTTTTTACACATTCTGCAATATAGTTGTTCATTTCAGGATATTTGTCGCCTACGTTTGGATTTGGAAAGACAACGGCTCTTTCAACATTGTATTTGTTGAAAAGCTGAATAAGTTCTTCAACGTAAATTGTCGGGTTTATATAAGGCTGCCACGGTCCAGACTCGCCTAAATGAACGTGAGCATCACAGATTTTCATAATAGTTTTCTCCACACTAGATTACTATATTCTTTGATAAATTGTTTTAATGTTTATAGTTTGCTGATAAGATAGGGAAAGGTCTAAATTAGAGTATTAAAATGATAATAAGAAAGTTGGAGTTGCCTTTATGAGTGAGAAAGTGAAGGAAGACCCGGTAAAGTTGCACAAGGATGCCAACACGCTTTACGAGACTGGCAAGTATGAGGAAGCGCTAGAAAAGTTTTTGCAGGCTTCGGAGCTTTATCGCAAAGCCAACAACTTCTTTGATGCTACTTCCATGCTTTATAAGGCTGGCGAATGCTCTTACATGCTTAAAGATTACGAAACTGCCCTTGAATATTTTCTCAAATCTGCAGAACTCTCTTTCAAAAAAGGCTTTGACAGGTTTGGAGTAAGCGCCCTAGAATATGCAAGAGACTGTTACAAAGCTCTAGAAAACCAAGAAAAAGTTCAGGAACTTGAAAAGAAAATAAAAGAAGTTAAGAAAAAACTGGAAGCATCCTTCTAAAACCGCAAGATTCCTCCTTTATTTTAGCAAAGGCAAGTTTTATCTCTTTGTTAGGACACCAATTAAACTTGAAACTTGTTTTATTAAGGTCAACGAAATGCCAACCTCCTTCAAAGCTCTAGCTGAACTATGCGAGAAGCTAGAAAAAACAACTAAAAGACTACTTATGATACAGCTAGTAGCCGACTTTCTAAAACGGTTAGAACCAGACGAGGTTAAGCCTGCCGTTTCTATGATTCTTGGAAGACCCCTCCCCACATACAGCCAAAAAACTCTGGAAGTTAGCTGGGCGACATTAAGCGAAATAATAAAACGCATAACAGAAGTTGAATGGAAAGTTTTTATGAGCATCTTTGGCAAAACAGGCGACATAGGTTCAGCCACAAAAACCGTTTTCGAGAAAAGCAAGGTCAAAAAGCAAGCAACACTTTTAGAAAGAGAGTTAACAATAAAAGAGGTAAAACGTAGTTTCGAAGCCATAGCAGAAGCAGCTGGACAAGGCTCAAGGGAAAAGAAGGAACGCCAAATCGAAGTTCTTTTAAGCATGGCTTCACCCTTGGAAGCCAAATATCTTGTTAAAATTTTCATAGGAGAAATGAGAACTGGTTTTTCAGAAGGCTTAATGGAACAAGCGGTTTCGAAGGCTTATCAAGTTCCATTAGATGTTATGCAAAAGGCAAGCATGGTTGTGGGAGATATATGCGAGGTTGCAGAAATAGCCAGAAAGAAAGGTTTGGAAGGCTTATCGGCGGCGGAGTTTAAGGTTTTCAGACCTGTCAAGCTTATGCTGGCTCAAATGGCAAGCAACGTTGCTGAAGCGTTAAAGGAGCACGGTGGAAAAACCGCGTTTGAATATAAGTTGGACGGGGCTAGGGTTCAGATTCACAAACTTGATAATGAAGTGAAAATTTTTAGCCGCCGTCTAACAGACGTAACTAAAAGTTTGCCAGAAATTGTGGAAATTGTCAGAAAAAATGTTAACGCAAAGGAGGCTATACTTGAAGGCGAAGTGATAGCTGTTGACAGTTTAGGCAATCCTGTTCCTTTTCAACATTTAATGCGAAGGTTCAAAAGAGTTCACAAAATAGAAGATGCAGCTGAAAAAATTCCAGTAAGGCTTTACCTTTTTGACATTTTATACCTTAACGGAAAAAGTTTGATTTCGCTTCCCTACATAGAACGTAGAAAAATATTAGCCGAAAATTCTGGAGACATACCTTTAACAGAACAAATAATAACCAAAAACCGTAAAGATGCTGAAAAGTTTTTAAAACAAGCTTTAGACGATGGGCATGAAGGATTAATGGCTAAAAAACCTGAAAGTGTTTATACTCCTGGAATCCGTGGAAAACGCTGGTTAAAAATCAAGCCCGTGCTTGAACCTTTGGACCTTGTTATTGTCGCGGCAGAGTATGGTTATGGACGGAGACACGCTTGGCTTTCAGACTATTACTTGGCAGCACGAGACGCTGAAAAAGGCGAATTTTTGATTGTTGGTAAAACTTTTAAGGGTTTAACCGATGCCGAAATGGTTGAAATGACAAGGCAGCTTAAAGAGTTAGCCGTGAAAGAAGAAGGTAGAAGAGTTTTAGTTGTTCCAAAGATTGTTGTAGAAGTAGCATACAATGAGATTCAAAAAAGCCCAAAATACAAATGTGGAATGGCTTTGCGTTTTGCCCGAATAAACCGTATACGCGATGACAAAACCCCAGAGGATGCAGATACAATCCAAAGAGTTCGGGAAATTTATGAAAGGCAGTTTTTGAAAAAAGGCAGATATAAAACTGAATAAGGGCAATATTTACAAAGGAGAAAGTGAAAATGGCGAAAACTCGCGAAAAGCCTTCAATGGAAGAATTTTACAGCCGCCAAATAGTCATGAAAGAGCTTGGCAATGAAGGACAAAGAAAACTAGGAAAAGCTAAAGTCGCCATTGTGGGACTTGGCGGGTTAGGCACAGCGTCCGCTCTTTATTTGGCTCTCGCGGGAGTTGGACATTTACGACTGATAGACCAGGACACAGTAGAACTGCATAACTTGCATAGACAAGTTCTTTACACCCTAGAAGATTTGCGCTATCCCAAAGTTGAAGTTTCAGCGAAGAGGCTTAGAAAAGTTAATCCTCTAGTCAAGGTTGAGGCTTTCCCGGAAAATTTGAATGCAAGCAACGTGGAAAAGCTTCTTTCCGGAGTGGACTGTGTTGTTGACGGCTTGGATAACATGCGTACACGCTATCTGGTTAACAGAGCCTGTGCAAAGCTTAGAATACCCTACATTTTTGGGGCAGCCATAGGGATTGAAGGAAACCTTTCAGTTTTCGCCCCGCCAGAAACTCCATGCCTAGAATGCGTCTTTCCAAACATCGAAGACAGCAGCTTGATGAGCTGTGACGTTAGAGGAGTTTTAGGAGCTACTCCCGGAATTATTGGGACAATGCAAGCCATGGAAACAATAAAAGTCTTAACGGGAATGGGTTCTGTTTTAAAGGACAAGCTTATGATTTGTGATTTTAGCGACATGTGTTTCACAACAATCGACATTTATAAACGAGAAAACTGTCCAGCATGCCAAGGTACAATGGCTCTGGAGGAAAAACGCGGAAAACTTGTTTGGCTATGCGGCCACGGCACAGTGAACGTAAACCCTGAAAAACCATTAAAAATAAGCCTAAACGAAATTTATGATAAAGCCAAACAGCATTTCAAAATTCGAATAAAATCCCAGCTAGCAATAATATTCGACTATAAAAATTGTGATATAACCCTTTTCAACAGCGGAAGAATGCTGATAAAAAATGTTGATAACGAGGAAAAAGCATTGAAAATTTACAGGGAAATCTGCGAAAAACTTGGAATAGCCTAAAAGAATATTTATTATAGAGTTGACTCTAGAATTCTTGTTGAAAATGCGCCGGGGTGGCCGAACGGTTCAGGCGGCAGCCTGCAGAGCTGCTATATGTGGGTTCAATTCCCACCCCCGGCTCCTACATTGCACCTATATCTGAAGTTTGGAATCTGGCTTCTAGGACAAAACTGCATACTGCCAAGCAGACCGTTCAAAGTAATCTATGTCTAGTTCGCCAACAAAGACCTTTTTTACGCTGTTTTCTTTGTTAAAGTGGATAGCCCCCCTATAGTTTTCAGTAATTCCTCCTCTAGTTTTTGTTGTTGCGTTTTTGAATGATAAAGCTTTTAGTGATACTAATGTTGAAACTACTGCATTAGTTTTATATGCTGACATTCCAGAAATTGAAACGATAACTGAAGTGTGATATGATAACCCCGTAAGCTATGTTATAATAATAGGCGTTATAGCCTTCATATTTCTACTAGGTAAAGAATTAATAAAACAATCATCCCTAAAATCCAAATAACAATGTGGGGAATAATAGCTGTTATTAAAATTATTAACCCACCATGATAATAGCCAAATTCTGCAAAATCCACTGCCATACCTATAAAGATAAAAATTAACCATTCAAAAGCTAAACATCCCATAAGTATAGACCAAAAAAGGGATAAACGGTAAAATTGTTTTTTACTTATCATTTTTATCATCCACAATAATTTTGTTATTGTTAATTAATATTTATGAAGATTTTCTCAATTGCTCTAAGGCTCAAAAAAGTGCCTATAAACATCAACACCATTAGAAAAGTTAAAAAGTTTAAGGCTTTTTGGGATGTGGCTTCTGCTTAGGTTAGAAGTTTTAGACGACATAACAAATCTTAATTTGTGCAAATGCAAAGTTATCAAAATGAAGAAAATGACTGGAAAAGAAAAAATTAAAGAGAAACCGAACCTTTCCTTGTTGGCACTTATCTCTTTTGTAGCTTCCTTCTTGATAGCCAGAACTTTCACAACCATAAACCCTACAACTGTTTTGATCACTGGCGATTATCATATCCACCATTTTTGGTATGGTCTAGCTTTAATTGTTATAGGCGGCTGGATAGGCATAAGCTACCAAAGTGAAAGAATAGACCGTTTGGCGGCCATACTTTTTGGCGCTGGCGGCGGACTGATTGGAGACGAAGTTGGAATTTTACTTACTCTTAGCGCTCATGCTTATTGGGCTGATTTCTCCTACACTCTTGTAATAGTTTTTCTAGCTTTAGTTTCCATAGCAATTTTAATAAACAAATATCAAAAACTTCTTCGTGGAGAGTTCGCTCAGTTTTTAAGGAGCAACGCAAGCCTTTATTTCGGTGTTTTTCTTGCAGCCATATCAGTAGCGTTTATTTTGGAAACAGATAACATGGTTGTTGCAAGCTTTTTAAGCGTAGTAGCCGCAATTGCCTGCCTTATCATTTTAACTTATTTTGTGAACAGATGGAGAGAACATTAAGGGCTAGCGCTGTTAACATCGTTTTAATTTGTGGAAAACTTTTACTATATACCTAAATTATTTGTTAGTTTGAGGTGATTTGGTTGGATGTTAAATTGTCAGTGGACGGAGAAGAAATAGGTTTGAACAAGTTTGCCACCAAAATTTTAAGTGGAATCATCGCAGGAGCAGTCTCTGCTCTTCGAGGAGTAAAGGAGGATTGGAAAGTTATAGAGATAAAGGTGACAAGGTAGCTTCCTTCTATAGTTTTGTTTCTTCCAGAATTTTCGCCTCGAAAACTATTCACTATTTTATTGAGTGTTGCGCCCGTGTAATCTTGGTGTTAAAAAATGTGGGAAAAGGAGAGTTTACTATTTTAGCTCCTCTACTTCTTTTTTACCCTTCCTCAGTTCTCTGACTTGTTCCTTGTCCATTTCCAACAATAAAGCTTGAAACTCTCCAACATGAGTTTTCTCTTCTTTGGCAATATCAAGCAAAACTTTTTTCAACAACTTGTTGTTTGTAGCGGCAGCAAACTGTTCGTAAAGATTTATGGCGTCCAACTCTGCTATCATTGACGCACGCAGTATTTCCATGTCCAAGGCTTTTTTGCCAACTTTCTCTAAAAATATAGGCAACTGAGACATCATTTCAAACACCGTTCAAACGTATAGTGTTAAATAACGTTGAACCTATAAAAAATTATCTTAAAAGGTGATAGTTGTTGGAAAAGTGGGAATGCACAGTTTGCGGCTACATATACAACCCAGAAGTAGGAGACCCAGAACATGGCGTAGAACCCGGAACCACTTTTGAAAAGTTGCCAGATGATTGGGTTTGCCCCGTTTGCGGTGCCTCTAAAGACCAGTTTGTCAAAAAAGAGTAGCCGAGACTTACCAAACACGTTTATATCCGATTTCAGCAATTTTGAAATGGTAGATTATGCCGATAACGAAAATAAGAAAGAGAGACGGAAGAATAGTAGATTTTGACGCCAGCAGAATACATGACGCTATCCACAAGGCTTTCATCGCTGTTGAACTTGGCAACGGAGAAAAAGCCAAAACGATAACAGAAGAGGTTGTTAAACTTCTAGAAGAAAAATTTAAAGAGAAAATTCCCTCGGTGGAAGACGCTCAAGACCTAGTTATCCAAGTTTTGAAAAGAAGAGGATACGAAAAAGTTGCAAAAGAATACCAAGCCTATAGGGAAAAGAAAAATGAAATAAGAAGATTAAGGGAAAAACTCGGAATCCCAGAACCAAAGTTAACGGTTAACGCCCTAGAAGTTCTAAGCAGAAGATATTTGCTGAAAGATGAAACCGAGAAGATAATAGAAACGCCTTCTCAAATGTTTATGAGAGTTGCCAAAGCCATATCAAGGGCAGATGCAAAATACGGCGAAAACCCCGAAGAGAGCGAAAAAATCTTTTACGAAATGATGGCAAAACTAGAATTCATCCCCAACTCGCCAACACTTTTCAACGCTGGAACACAACTTGGACAACTATCGGCATGTTTTGTTTTGCCAGTTGAAGACTCTCTCGAAAGCATTTTCACAGCAGTAAAGAACATGGCTTTAATAGAGAAAAGCGGAGGCGGAGTAGGCTTCGACTTCTCAAAGCTAAGACCAAAAGGAGACATAGTAAAATCCACAAAAGGCGTAGCCTCCGGACCAGTAAGCTTCATGCGCGTTTTCGACACAGCAACCGAAGTCATAAAAGCTGGCGGCAAACGCCGAGGCGCCATGATGGGAATTTTAAAAGTAGACCATCCAGACATCATCGAATTTATAACTTCAAAACAAAAACATGGATTTCTCTCCAACTTCAACATCTCCGTGGCTGTCACAGACGATTTCCTAAAAACCTTAGAAGAAAAGGGTGAATACTGGCTAGTTAACCCTCGAAACAATGAAAAAGTCAGGCGAATAAAAGCTGAAGAAATCTGGAGTTTAATGGCAAAATCTGCTTGGCAAAGCGGAGACCCCGGAGTAGTTTTCATAGACGAAATTAACAGACATAATCCTACACCCGAAATCGGCAAAATAGAAGCAACCAACCCTTGCATCCCATCTTACACGTGGATCATGACTGAAAACGGACCTAGAAAAGTTGCAGATCTGGTGGAGAAAAAATTCATAGCGATTGTTGACGGTGAAAGGTGGGAGTCATCTTCTGAAGGATTCTTTCCAACGGGTGTGAAACCAGTCTATAAACTAGTGACCAAAGAAGGGTTTGAAATATGCTTAACA
>PIXZ01000066.1 GCA_003601605.1 Candidatus Bathyarchaeota archaeon | reverse complement strand
TAAAGGCTGGTGCATTATCTTTTGGTCCTTCACATGATATGACTTCGCCTTCTATGTCTGTTTGAGCTAGGACAGCTCTGGAAAACTCGACGGCTTTTGCGTCGACAAGGTTGGGGTTGCCTTGGCCGATGTGTAGGGCAGCGCCTACAGCAGCGGCAATAGTGATTCGCGTTAAGGACGGGGCTAGGGCTCTAAGAGAAACCATATTTGCACGCTCTTACACTTAGCTATTCTATTATCAACCCTAAAGATTTTTCTTTCTCAATACCAGACAATTGTTTCTAAGCAAAGTGTTAACCGGTGGCTCAAGTGTTTACCAGCTTCAAAGGCGACCTAAAACTTCTCTTACAGTATACTCAGCTGTTTCCATTGTGTTTCGCCGTTTTCGTCAGCATGCTTGGCTTCGGCTTGGTCATGCCCCTTCTACCAATATACGCCAGAAGTTTCGGAGCTACGGGAATACAGTTAGGCTTTTTAACGGCTTCCTTTGCAATAACCCGCGCCATCACAACTTATCCGGGAGGATGGTTTGCAGACAAAATGGGGAGAAAAAAGCCGATTGTAATGGGTTTACTGATGTATTCGGTTGTTATGGCGTTGTATGGTTTTACGGAAGACGTTAACCAGCTCATATTTTTAAGAGCTCTGCAAGGAGTCGCTTCTGGAATTGTATGGCCGATTATAAGCACTATGGTGGTGGATATGGTAAATCCGAAGGACAGGAGTAAGGCCCTAGGATTTTATGAGATGATGTGGTTCTTAGGAATGATTATAGGTCCAGGTTTGGGAGGGATACTTGCTGACGCCTTTACAGTGGCGGTTCCATTTTTCGTTTGTGGAGCCTTGGCTTTTTTGAGCATGCTTTTGGTGGCGTTAACGGTGCAAGAAACTGCAACCATAATCAAAGAAGAAAAGTCTTCAGCAATTTCACGCACCGCTTCCTCTGAGGATTCTGTTAAGGGAATGAAAAAGTGGACGCTTTATCCCATAGTGTTTTTGGGCTTATGCATAACAAGGTTTATCATAGCCTTTTCAAACTCGCTGATTCAGCCAGTACTGTCAGTATACGCCAATGAAGTTTTGGGAATACCCACAGCCGAAGTTGGTATACTCTTTACAGCTAGAGGAATTATCATGCTTTTTGCAACTTTACCAATGGGAACTGTGGCAGACAGCGTTGGAAGGAAGTCAACTCTCATCCTAGGCAAGGTTGTGAATGCTCTTGCTACTTTTCTAATAATATTTTCTGGAGGCTTCTGGCCTTTACTTTTTCTAATGATGTTGAGAGGTTTTGGGCGTGCAGCAATTAACCCTTCACTTACAGCTATATTCTCAAATGTTGCTTCGGTTTCAAAAAGAGGAAGAGCCATGGGAATTTTTAACGCTTTTCAAAACGTGGGATTGGTAGTTGGCTCTTCTATAGGAGGCTTCCTTTATGAAATGTCTTCTTCAGAAACCCCTTTTATCGCATGCTTTATTGTTGCTTTAGTCGGTGTGATTGTAGTCTTGTTTACGGTTTCAGAGCCCAAGGATTCTCGCCTTTAAACCTTTGATAGCTTTTATTTGCATATGCATTCTTTAGCAAGAAAAAGCAGTTATTCGTTTATACTACACATTCAATCTTTGATTTCTACATTTTAGCAGAATCAATTATCATTCCGAAAATTGCCTTTTGATAGAACTCATTCTCTCATATTTTTGAAAAATTTCTGTCGCAACTATACATGTTGCAACCGAAAAAATTAACAAAATAATCTCAGAAAAGGCAAGCAACGGATTTTGTTCATAAACTATGCTTGCCCGGCCACTTATACTTGCTAACAAAACGAAAATGAAAATCAGTGAAGAAGATATAGCGGCACCCATCCCTAAAGAGAAGAGGATAAATTTTATGGTGGTAGCTTTCATTAGGTTCCCTGATTTATGAAATATGAACTTATTGTAAAAAGCTTATGCATCCACAATTATATTTTAAGGTTAGTTTTCTACAGACAATTTAATCTCAGAATTTTCTTCTTTTTTAGGCCGAAGTTTAAATATAATTATTCCACGGAGACGCTTATTGCTTTTGACCACATAACCAAGTGAATTAAACAGTCCCTCAATAAATTTTGCTAGCATTCCTGTATACTCTGGAGTTAAATTTTTGGAAAAGCATTTTAAATCAATCTCATTGTCTTTTAGATCTACGCAAAGCTCGTCTATATTCCACAACGTTGACTGCAGAAAGCTTTTAACGGTCTCAATAAGGTTTTCGTTGTATTTTGCTTCGAAATAGCTTCCAGCCCAGAACCCAAATTCGTACCACTCTTCCAACATTTTTTTACGTTCTTTTTCGTAAAGTTTTTTTGCCATTTTCATGAATATCTCGTAGGGAACAAGAGTATAGCCTAGGCCTTTACAAACATTCATGAGTTTATAGTATTCAATAACATCCTTTAAAGTGGCTTTCATGTTATAAGCCTTGATTGCGTGTTCAAAAATTTCGTTTGTGAATGAAAAGAGTGTTCTTCCTTCCTTTGCGGTTATTTTTATGGCTTGTTCTAACAGATCATTTCGAACTAGAATGAGTTTTCTACCTTTTTTTGTCATTTTAAACACAAGTATGTGGTTGAAACTGCGATTAAACCATTGTAGAGATATATAAGCAATTTAATTATAAAATGTATGGAAAGAAGTTCTATAGAATTTTTCTATAAAAAATGGGGGATATGAATTGTTTTATTCTGTAGTTTTTACTTTAGGTACACTTTTCTAAGTATAAGTGCTGCTGCGATGATGGCTGCAAGAGCTGCAATTAGTGAAAGACCTATCGTAACGGGTTGTAGACCCACATCACTCTTTATGGAGTCGGTGTTTACAGTTATTGTGCCTATTTCTGTTTTAATAGTTGCTAGACCATTTTCGATGGATAAGACTTTGCCCTTTATTTCACCGATTTCAGTTTTAATTGTAGCTACATCATCTGTTATGCTTACTATTCCGTTTAAGTCTGCTAGCGTTTTACTGAAGTTGCCGACACTTGTCTGAATTTCTAGAACAATTCCTTCCAGGTTTGTAATTGTATCATTTAAATTCTCGATAGCCAATATCTTGGTATTCAGGCTGGACAGGTTGGCTTTAACTAGTCCCATATCGCCTTGAATAATTGCCGTTCCATTTTGAATATCTACTATTCTTGTGTTAATTGCCGAAAGATTCAGTTGAATTTGTCCTAGGTTTGGAATGACAACATCTGCTATCATTTCGTTTATAGAAGCCATATAGCCTTCCAGCGAAGCGGTTACACTGAACCCTGCTGCAGCAGAACCGTAAAGAGTAAAGCACTCGTATTCTTTTGATGCCACTGCTTTTATGAAGTAGTCACCCTCATCACTTGGACAATTAAATGTAGCAACGTAAAAGCCTGTACTTACTTTGTTGTACGTTAAGGTTTCTACAAACGTGTCTCCTCTGTAAAGTTCAAGACTTAGAGTAGTTGCGTCTTTTGGTATACCATCCACGTCTACAGTTACAAAGACGTCCATAACCTCTCCAGGATAATGAATTCCTCCAACCTCTACAGCAAGATTCAACGGGTCTTTTAGCACACTCACACATGTTTTTGCGCTGTAGTCGTATACATACGTGTCCGTGTTCTTGTTATAGTAATATAGTTTAACTTCGTAATCATTAGCTGGCAGTATGGGCACTTTGAGATATTTTGAACCTATGTGGAATTGATAAGGCATCTCACACATATCAATTAACTCAGAAAAGTCCAAAGTCATTGAAGTCAGTTTTCCGCTCCAAACTGGGCTGTCTAAGACAAAAGCTGGATCCGGCGAGTTAAATGAGAAAGGATACCACATTCCGGCACCCCAAGACAAGTCTAGCTCGTTGTTCCGTATTCTCTTGTTCTCAAAGACCCACTGTTCATTGGGCCCAAAGTCTAAAACGAGACACCAATCCCTATTTTCGACTATAGGTTCTTCATTCATCCACAGTTCATAGTATTTTGGCAATGGAAGACCTTCTCCTGTTATGGTAACGTACTGGTCGGTTAGAGCTGTTGATGGAGATATGGCGATGGTTGGCCAGACATCGAAAATTACAGCTTGAGCTTCTTTTGGAACTTCAGTGCATTCAGGCCAGCCGCTTTTGACCAACGGGAATGTTCCCGGCGTTGGCCCTGGCTTTCCATGTTCAGTAACAATTTCAACTTCGCGTGCATAAATAGCGTGGAATCCACCAAAGCTTTGCGGGATTTGTATTGTTGCCTTCCAATAGCCGTTCTCGTCCGTTGTTACTGTAGCCAAAACTGTTTCGCTAAGTCTTGGGTACCATCTTAAATTGTCCCAGTTAAACTGTCCTGTACCGTTGAATATTTCTCTCCAACCCCACTCCTCCAAGGGTGCAACGTCAGTATAAACGATTTCAACGTAAACTGTGCTGTAGGGATCCCATTTTCCATGTTCTGATGGAAGGAACCCGTGTCCATAAACTGTTACAGTATCGCCAACGTATCCACTTTTGGTTGTCTGCCATGTCGTTGGATCATTCTGGTCAAAGGTGTCTTCGAAGGTTATCCAAGGTATAATCTCAAAGCGGTCGACACCGCTAATATCTTTGCAAGGTTGTACAGCTCTGATGGTCCATTCACTTCCACATGTTGGGTTACGTGGAACTTCTGGCAAGTGATCAATTGTTACGTAAAATCTTCCATACTTGTCTGCTTTGACTGTTGTCAGAAGTTGTTTGAAACCGTATAAGTCGTTTTCAAGCCATATTTCAACATCAGTATATGGATAGAAGCGAGTCTTGCCCCAAACATCTATACGCCCATTTCCTGGCACCCAATCGAGAGGTCGATAGTTATCACAAACTATTACAACTGCGCCGTCTTGACCCATCCAGAAGAACCAATGCTTTTCTGTGTCTTGGTAATTCGTCAAGGGAAGTTTCGGATGCATACCGTGAGAGGGTATAGTTTTCTCATCATTCACTGAATTGTCGTAGGCCCTAGCCACCACATAATACCAAGATTCTTCAACCCAAAATTCCGGATTTTTGGTCGGGTCTATACGCCACCACCAAGTTACCTCATTAGACCCTACAGGTCCAGACAATGTGGCATCGCCCATGTATGTGCCGTTTATCCAGATTTCAACTCTGTTGATTCCTGAGCAGCTATCGCTTGCTGTGCCGTTTATCCAGAGCCATTCGTATGGTGTGTCAGCGCAGTTAGGTAACAGCAACCATATGTAACCATCATTCCTTTTGACAAATGCAAAGTTTTCTTCTTGGCTTGTAGCTTCTGGAAAAGTAATGCTTACAGTTGGCG
>PIXZ01000011.1 GCA_003601605.1 Candidatus Bathyarchaeota archaeon | reverse complement strand
AAGTTGAAGACTGGCGGAAAACTTGGATTATTCTTTCACCTATAGGACATCAGGGCATTTTACTGGGAAGAGGAAACCAGCAGATAAGCCCCGAAATCATCAAAAAAGTTGGAAAACAACGGATAATTGTTGCTGCTACCAGAAGCAAACTTCGAGGTATAGAAGGAAATGTTTTGAGAGTTGACACTGGAGACGCAGAGGTGGACAACATGTTAAGGGGCTATATCAAAGTGGTTACCGATTATAGGGAATGGAGGCTAATGCCAGTTCAATAACTGGCTAATGCCAGTTCAATAACTTTAGGCGCCAACTTTCTTTGTTTTTCCAAGAAAATTCATTAAAATAGGCATCAAATCCACGCCTTTTATACGGTTCAACCCACCTTTAGCGCAAGTTCTTTCGCCAAACTCTTCAACATCATCGCTGCGAACGTAAGGTCCTATTATGGCTATGGGCACTGGGTCGCCTTCATGATTTCCAGTAACAATAGCAGTTGTGTGGTCAGCGGTTACCGCTAAATAGGTTGTGGTTAAATCTACATTATCTAATATGTAACCAAGCATTTCATCAATTTTCTCGATAACTTGAATTTTAAGTTGTGGATTCTTATCGTGGCTTGCAATGTCCGGCGCCTTAACATGCAACAAGACGAAATCATAATCTTTTAACGCTTTGACCGTGGCTTGAGCTTTGCCCATATAATTGGTGTCTGGCATGCCAGTTGCTCCTTCCACATCTATCAAACTCATGCCAGCAGTTTTGCATACGCCTCTAATCAAGGACGCAGCACCTATACAAGATGTTTTTACACCGTAAATCTGCTGAAGAGTTGGGATTTGCGGAATTTTGCCAGCACCCCTAAACAATATTATGTTTGCTGGTGGCAATCCTTTCTCAATTCTTTCTTTGTTTACGGGATGCTCTTTTAAGATTTCATGAAAAGCTTTAGAGAGTTCGTTAAGGATTTCCGCTGTAAGTTGGGCTTCCAAACTGCTGTCTAAAGCTTTCACTGTCCGAACTCTTTCACCCGTTTTTCCCGGGTCGCTATCGCTCACAGCGGTTGACAGTTTTTCTCCACGGAGAATCAGAACTGCACGGTGCTGCAGTGTATTTTTGAAGAGGAAACTCGCGTTTTCAGCTTTTTCCAGTTTGACTTTTTGAAGACTTTCAGCCAATTTAGACGCATCCTCGTTTCTGATTCTACCGGCACGTCTATCCAAAACAATCATGTCCTCGCTTACTGTGGCAAAATTACATCGTAACGCAACCTCTCCGGGAAGAACCTCTAAACCAGAACCTACAGCCTCGAAGGCTCCTCTTCCAGAATACACTTTTAAAGCGTCATAACCAAGCAATGCAAGCGTAGCTGTGTCGCTTCCAGGAGGTATTCCCGGAGCTATGGGGTCCATTATTCCGCAGACTCCGGTTTTGGCTATCTTGTTTAGGGAAAGTTTATGGGCTGCTTCTAGAGGAGTTTTCCATTTCAGCTCTTTTACGGGTCTGTCAGCCATTCCGTCGCAAATAACCAAAATCGCCTTCAATTTAAATCCACACTACTCATTAGACAGAACATATTCAAGTTAACAGTGCAAAGATAAAATACTTACGCACTTTTAGAGAATTTAACAGTCCAGAAACATTTAATAGTTTCTTTAAACCATTTGAATTGAAGTGGTTGCCATGGGCGATTTAGTTCCACATCGCTAATTTCTCGCAAAACTTAGCCCACATCAGAATTTGTTCTCCACTAGAATTATATTCCACCCATAAAAGAAAAAGGAGAGATAAAAATGTCTGACATAGGTGTAACCGTTAAAAAATCCGAAAACTTCTCAGAATGGTACACGCAAGTAATTCTGAAGTCTGAACTGGCAGACTACGCTCCAGTAAAAGGATGCATGATATTCCGCGAACTATCCTACGCCATATGGGAAAAAATCCAAGAAATCTTCGACACAAAAATAAAAGCAACAGGACACAAAAACGTCTACTTCCCCCTATTCATCCCTGAACATTTTCTAAAAAAGGAGGCAGAACACTTCGAAGGCTTCGTACCAGAAGTTGCATGGGTAACAATGGGCGGAGACACACCGCTAGAAGAGAAACTTGCCTTAAGACCCACATCTGAAACCATAATGTACGCAACATTTGCCAAGTGGATTAGAAGCTGGAGAGACTTACCAGTAAAAATCAACCAATGGTGCAACATAATAAGATGGGACACAAAAGGAACCAAACTTTTCCTAAGAACCAGAGAATTCCTCTGGCAAGAAGGGCACACTGTTCACGCAACAAAAGAAGAAGCAGACCAAGAAGTAATGCAAATCCTAAACGAATACAAAGACCTTATGGAAAACTACTTGGCAATCCCAGTGCTAAAAGGAAAGAAATCGGAAAGAGAAAAATTTCCAGGAGCCCTCTACACAACATGTTTAGAAGCGATAATGCCAGATGGAAAAGCCTTACAAATGGCAACATCACACCACCTCGGACAAAACTTTTCCAAAGTCTTCAAAATCAAATTCTTAGACAAAGAAGAGAAAGAACAGTATGCTTGGCAGACTTCATGGGGATTTTCAACAAGGCTTATAGGCGCTTTAGTCATGGTTCACGGCGACGACAAAGGACTGGTTTTGCCTCCAAAAATCGCTCCAATCCAAGTGGTAATAGTGCCCATACCCTACAAAGACGTTGACACAGAACAGATTCTAGCAAAAGCGAAAGAAATCTACGAAAAACTGCACAAAAACGGTATACAGGTTGTTTTAGACGACAGAACAGAATATACTCCAGGATGGAAGTTCAACGACTGGGAACTGAAAGGCGTACCCCTACGGATAGAAATCGGACCAAGAGACCTAAAACAAGGTCAGGTAACGCTGGCTAGAAGAGACACTTTCGAGAAGACTGCTGTAAAAGAAGAAAATGTTACAGACGCTGTAACAAAGCTTTTGAAAGATATCCAAAGAAATCTTTTCGAAAAAGCAAAAAAAATCCTAGAAGAAAACATAACAACAGTCACCGCTTACAAAGACTTTAAGAAAGTTTTGAAGGAAAAAGGCGGGTTTATAAGAGCATGTTGGTGTGGCAGTTCAGACTGCGAAAAAAATGTAAAGGAAGAAACAGGCGCAACCATAAGAATAGTTCCCCTTGAAAAAGAGAAAATATTCGCTAATTGCATATACTGTGGAGAGGAAGCAAAAGAAGTCGTTTATTTTGCTAGGTCTTACTAAGCATTATTCGTAGATTTTCACCCTTTTCTTAAGCTTTTTCGCAACATCCTCCAATCCTAATTTTTTCAGCGTCCTCTTTGTCGGTATTCCCCGTTCATCCCAACCCCTTTTACGGTAATATCTATTCAGTAAAACATCATATTTCACTCTATCAAGCTTTGCACCCTTTAACGGCCCCTTAGTTAATGGTTCTTCAAACCATCTTGCTGGCGGCATGTCCATTTCTCTACTCCAGTTTTTCCCGTATTCACGAACCCAGAAAGCACGAATTAACGTGAAAATTCTGTCTGCGATGACATTTAACTCGTCCCATGTTATTTCAAAACCTGTGGCTGCATGCAGAAATCTTGAATACCATTCCAGCTCGAAGCCTAATTCAATCCACGGAAGCCTACAGACCGTTAAAGATTCGAAGACTCCTCCGCGAATGCGCTGAAATTCTATTACTTTGTCAACTTTTTTTTCACTGTATTTTTTGCGTCCAAAATTGACTTCCCAAGAAATAACCCACGCGTCCTTGTGGTGAGCTCCAACAGAGCTTGTTGCAAAAGCTAAAGCCATGGCGGGTGCTGCGTGACAGTCGTAAGCAGAAATTTCCAAACCCTTCACGTGCATAGCCCAACGGCTCGCATCTCCACCAATTTTCTCTGCAACATAACGCACACCTTCAGCTAAAACGTCTCCAAAACCGCGTCTGAAAGCGATATCTTCGATCAAAGCCTTGGTTGCTTTAAACTTGCCCCATTTAATTTTCTCTTCAATAAGTCCTTTCTCAGAAGCTTCCATAGCAAAACCGATAACGTTGCCT
Organism: Candidatus Bathyarchaeota archaeon; assembly: GCA_003601605.1. Lineage (GTDB taxonomy): Archaea > Thermoproteota > Bathyarchaeia > Bathyarchaeales > Bathycorpusculaceae > PIXZ01. Next base: position 14,905 of record PIXZ01000011.1, on the reverse strand, counting down.
AAAGAAATCGTGTCTAGACCAAACTCGTCAGCAGCCCTGTTCAAAGCAGCAACCTGTCTCAAGTTGCCTAATCCAATGTTTGAACCAAGCATTGCAACATTCTCGTAATCAAGCTCCGATTCCTTACGGTCAGAACCTTTAACAACATTGCCACAGGTCATATTGCAATGAGGACACCCACGATTGGCAACTTTAAGCTTTTCCATGGTAAAGCCGCCTATGGCATCTGCCTTGTCAAATACGCCTTCTTGATAATTGAAAGTCGGAAGAACACTGTTTTCTTGACTCCACTCAATAGTCATCATTGTTCCCTGTCTTTTCCAGAAAGCATAGTTAGGTTTGGTCAAAACTTCTCGGTAAGCATCAGCCCCCAGCTCTTTCATTTTTTTAGGGTCAGCCGCCGACAACTCGTTAGAGCCCATAAAAACAACTGCCTTTACATTTTTGGAACCCATAACCGCACCTATGCCCGGTCTGCCCCCAGCACGTCCTTCTTGACACACTATATTCGCAAATTTAACAAGGTTTTCTCCGCCTTGCCCAATACAGAGGATGCCAGCAGAAGAACCATAAACACTACGCAACCTTTTTTCAGTTTCAAAAGAGTTTAAACCCCACAAATCCTTAGCATCCAAAAACTCAACAATCTCGTCTTGAACTAACAAAACTATGGGCTTGTCCGCCTTCTTTTCTAAAATTACAGCGTCATAGCCAGCCTTCCGTATCTGAACAGCAGCATGACTTCCAATATTTCCATCCCCATAACCACCAGTTAAGGGACTTTTCGCCGCAACCACAAGTTTACCGCTGCTTGGCAGGGCAAAACCAGTCAACGGACCAGCAGCGAAAATCAGCTTGTTGTCTGGAGACAACGGGTCTATTCCAGGTTTAAGCTCCTCCCAGAGAATTTTAGCTGCGAAACCTCTGCCGCCCAGAAAATTTCTGGCAGTAATCGCACTGTATTCTGTTGCAACTGCCTTGCCCTTTTTTAGGTTTACTCGCAAAAATTTACCGTTCCAACCATACATTTTTAAGCTGTCCTCCCAAATGGTTGCATAATTTTACTGTTTCAGTATAAATAAAATTAGTGATAGTTTACAGCGCTAAATTATGAGCTTTTCCTGTTCTACACGTCTATTTTTTAGACTTAAATCGCTAACTTTGAATTTTCTATCGCCATAAAGCAAAGCATATTCCTCGCTGTTATAAAGAGCCGCGGCAATCCTTCCTATAGCATCTGCCTTCATTATACCACTACCACTTGCACCTCCAACAACTATCAAATCCTTCTCTTCGAAGATTATTGGCTGCCCATCCAAAGTATTAATCCCGTATAAACCAGCAAAAGCGGAAGTAGGTCTACAGTCCTTAAACTGAGGAAAATACTTCACCAAAACCTGATAAATCGCATATTGATAGAAGTTCTTCTCAGGTTGCGGGTCTTCTTCAAGTTTAAAGGCTCTTGGAAACTCATCTGCATACCCAAGCCAAAAAACTTCCTCATCTGGAAAAGGTCGAATCAATATCTGATAATTAGGAAGAATTGTGAAGGGTAAACAACCCGCAGAGTTAAACTCCTTTGTGAATAATAACTTTTTTAGAGCCTCATTTTTGGCTGGAATACAGAAAATTTGTCTTTTCTTAGGTTTAATAAAACATTCAATTCCCAAAGCATCTAAAAACTGGGGAATCCAAGCACCAGCCGCCAGAATTGTTTTACGCGCTTTAATTACGCCTTTATCTGTTTTAACACCAGCAATTCTGGATTCTTGCCAAAAATAAGGCTCGTCGGGTATACCTAAAGGCTCATATGGCTCAATAATAAGGTTTTCCGCTTTGACGCCAAAGCGGATTTCGCCACCTAATCTTAAAAATTCCTTTTCATAAAACTCTACCAAACAAGCAGCATCAACAATTCCAGCTTTAGGTATAAAGACACCTTTGTAAACATCTTTTAAACCCATCAATCTGGCTTCTTCATCATCCGCCAAATAAGTATTTACACATAATTTTTTAGCCAAATCCTCCTTGTCATACTCTTTGTATTTTAAACCCTTTTCAGATAAACTCTCCAAGACGGGTAAAATATTTCCCCAGTTTTCTTCGTCTAAAAGCCAGAGATACCCAGTCCATTGAAGTTTCAAATCGATTTTCAAGTTTTCTTGCAGATGCTTGTAAAATTCTACCGATGAATCTGCTAAAACATAGTTAGTATAAGAAGAAAACAGACAACGGAAGGCAGATGCACTTTTTGCGGTGCTTCCTTGACCAGCAGCATTGAATTTGTCGACAACCAAAATTCGTGCAGCGGGGTTTTTCCTTTTGATGTGATAAGCTGTTGATAAGCCTATGATTCCAGCTCCAATGATAACCGCGTCATATTCGTCCATAGTTTTTGCCTCTAATAGATAGAGTCTTAAAAGGTGAAATTATCGTTATAAAACTTAACTTTTAACAGATTTTGTTTGATTATTAAAAGAGAACGCTTATTTATTCCTAATAAATATGAGATACAACAAAATCTGTTTCAGGTGTAGAGAAGAAATGAACTTGAAAACCGATGTAAAGGCAATTTCAACTTTTATGATAATAATTTTGATTGTAATATCCGCCGTGGTAGGTGGGATAATTTCATACATGTTTACAATTGCCCAGTTTATTGATTTACCCGAAAAAACTACCATCGTAATAACGGGTGTCTATTTCGATGTGAAAGATGCTTCGTCATTCACAGTCAGTGTTCTGAATCCGTCTTATTCACCTACAGATGCTAATATAACAAGAATATCCATAAGTTTAGAGGAGGAAACCCAACTTTACGATGTGATAACCACAAGTCCTTCCATTCGAAATAGAATAGTCGTCCAAATAGGTGAAGCAAAAAATATAACATGCTTTAGCATTCTCCAAGATGGCGCAAATGTTACATGGGGAAGATTTGTAAGTGAGGTTGCTGGCAAAACTGTTATTGTGCATGTTTTTGCAGAGGGTTTTTCTGCTGCAAATATGGAGATGAAAATACCCTTTGTAAAGTTAAATGTAGCTGATCTCCAGTTTAACCCATTAATCTCCTTCAAAAAATTTAACTTTACACTTTTAAATGATGCTCAATCTGAAATTAACCTAACAATAAAGCAGATTCTGGTCCCAGGAGTTTCTGGTTTAGCTTTAGTGTCACCAGATTTACCGTGCACAGTAACAAGAGAACCAGTTCAGTTTGTGTTTAACGGAAGTTGGCATGGTTTAGCAAAAATTACATTAACAATTTACACAATAGAGGGGTGGATTTTCACAGAGGAAATCGAGTTAGCTAGAGTCCAAGCTGGAATCAAAAAAGTGGTATTCGACGAAAACTGTACTGAACGATTTAACGTTACGGTTATCAACTTTGCAGAATCAGCTAATTACGTGAATGTCCTAAAATTCTTTATCGCCTTAGACAATGGAACAACCATTACAAAAGAGGAACCGGAATACCAAACACCAAGAATTCAGCCTAACACCACGAGAACGTTTACAGTTGACTGGAACTGGACGGAGTATAGAGGAAGAGAAATTGGTATTTCGGCTTATTTCTTACAGGATTTTGGGACCAGCACATTCGCTACTAAAACTCCGCAACCAGTCATAGTTAAACTTCTAAACAAAGAGGAAACTTTCAATTTACAAGATAAGAAGCATTTTAATATAACATTGCAGAATCATCAGTCTTCGCTTTACGCAGTGAACATAACAAAAATAGTGGCAAAAGGAGATACAATAAATGGAACAGAAGCAAATCCACCGTTACCTTACGGTTTAATAGAGCCTAACAGCACAAGATGGTTTTACTGCAATATCAGTGATTGGTCAGATCAAGCGGGTGAAAACTTGACTTTAACAGTGTACGTGGTGGCAAATGAAACGGGAGAGGAATATACATTTAACTTTACTTTTACTCTTCCAGCCGCTGAATTCAAAATAACAAATGTAACATGCATAGAAATTAACGGTGTAAAATACTTGAACATCACTGTTGAAAACATGAACTATTCCGTGTGGAATCTAACTCTCGCAAAAATAATAATAGTTCTTCCAAACCAGACAAAACTAGAACAAATACTCCCAGCAAATCAGATAACTGTGAACATAGGCAACACCACTATAGTTTTATGCGCATTCAACTGGAGCGGATACAAAGGACAAACCGTAACAGTAACGGTTGTTTCTGACGAAGGAATAGAAACTCCACCATACGAATATTTGATTCCCACTTCCTAAATTCTCCACAAAATTTATTTTTGGTAAGAATAAAAGGCGTAATTCTGGAGTGCAAAATTTGACCAATGTAAACGTTACTGAAAGAGTTCGCACTATAGAATACGCTATTCGCGATGTTATTGTACACGCAAGAGAATTGGCTAAAAAAGGTAAGAAAATTTATTATCTAAACATTGGAGATCCGGTTGCTTTCGATTTTGACACGCCGCAACATATTAAACAGGCTTTAGCAAAAGCGGTTGAGGATGGAGCAAACGCTTATGCACCCTCAGAAGGGTTGCCAGAGCTTAGAGAAGCCATAAGCCAGAAGGAAAAAAGAGTTAATGGAGTAGAGATTTCCGCCGACAAAATTATTGTTACCGCTGGGATTTCTGAAGCCATCCAAATGGTTATGGCTGCGCTTATTAATGCTGGAGATGAGATTCTTCTTCCAGGACCTACCTATCCGCCTTACATTTCTTACGCTAAATTTTTTGGCGGAAAACCATTGACTTACGAAACTGTAGAAGATGAGGGATGGCAGCCAAACATCGATGATTTAAGGAAAAAAATTTCGGAGAAAACCCGGGGAATAGTGATAATCAACCCAAACAATCCTTGCGGTGCTCTTTACGAGGAAAAGACGGTAAAGCAGATATCGGATTTGGCTGGCGAATATGAACTCCCTATTTTGTCGGATGAGATTTATGATCAAATAACGTATGAGAAAAATTTTGTTAGCACAGCTCACTTGGCTAAAGATGTTCCAGTGATAGGATTTAACGGTTTTTCTAAGGCTCATTTGATGACTGGATGGAGGCTGGGATATGTTTATTTTCATGATCAAAAAGGGCGATTAGAAGAGTTGAAGGAATGTATAGAGAAAGAGGCTAGAATAAGGCTTTGTGCAAACACTCCCGTTCAGAAAGCTGGAGTCGCAGCTTTAACTGGACCGCAAGACCACGTTAAAGAGATGGTGAAAAAACTTAGGGAGCGAAGGGATTATGCTTGGAAAAGGTTGAACGAGATAGAGGGAGTAAGCTGCATAAAACCTGAGGGAGCATTTTACTTCTTCCCAAAAATTCATGAAGTAGGACGAAAATGGAAGACGGACAAGGAGTTTGCTCTAGAACTTTTGCAGGAAACAGGAGTGCTATTTGTTCACGGTTCCGGTTTTGACCCTGTTTATGGTTCTGGACATGTTAGGGGAGTTTTCTTACCGCCTATTGCAACGTTGGAAGAGGCATTGAACGGTTTAGAGCGGTTTATGGAAAAGAGGGAATAGTATAAGCCTTATAATTTACTGGTAAATTGGTATGCCTTCCTTTGGGTCTTGGATTAGTTTCATAAATTCTTCCATCAGCCGTTTAGTAATTGGTCCGGGTTTTCCGTCGCCAATTACTCGCTTGTTCACTTCTCTTACGGGCACTATTTCAGCGGCTGTTCCAGTGAAGAAAATTTCATCGGCAGTAAACAGTTCATAGGGCGTGATATTCTTCTCTATAACTTCGTATCCCAGTTTTCTTGCTAGCTTAATAATGGTTGCAGCAGTTATCCCAGGCAAGGCGCCAGTATAACTTGGCGGTGTGAAAATTTTTCCTTCTTTAACTATGAAAATGTTTTCTGCCACGCCTTCACATACGAAGCCGTTTTTGTCCAAGCATATTGCTTCATCTACACCACTTATATTTGCTTCAATCTTCGCCAGTATACTGTTTAGATAGTTTAGTGATTTTATTTCGTGTGTTGTTGCATCCACAGGGTCTCTTTTAACCCATGAGAGCATGGCTGTGACGCCTTTTTCTTTAGCTTCGGTCTTATGCAGTTTTATCGTGTCAGCTATTACAATGATTGTGGGTTTCGGACATTTTCTCGGGTCAAGTCCAAGATCTCCTATTCCTCTTGTTACTACTAAGCGTATGTAGGCATCTTTTAGGTTGTTTTTTCGCAATGTTTCAAGAACTATGTGTATCATTTCCTCTTTTGTTACTGGAATATGCAACAATATTGTGTGGGCTGAACGGTAAAGCCTGTCAACATGTTCTTTCAGTTTGAAGACTATACCGTTGTATGCGCGGATTCCTTCAAAAACCCCATCGCCGTAGAGTAGACCATGGTCGTAAACTGAAATCTTTGCTTGAGATTTAGGATAGTATTCTCCGTCTATATAGACAAGTAACTCTTTTTCCAAATCATTATCCTCCGATTTGGAGAATCTAGTCTATTTGTTATAGTTTGATATATTTTTTGGCAATAAATGACTGATTTTCTCCGTGGTTAACCATAGAATTGCGGTCTTTTGGAAAGGTGCTTGGGTATTGGTAGCGGCTTGAAAGGTTTGCCTTCCACAATTTTCTCTATCTCGTCTATCAGCTCTTTAAGTTTCATTTTCCGTATCTTCCCAGACCTTCTCTCCCGCACTGGAAGCGTATCAGAATCCAATTCTTTTTGTCCAACAACAATTATGTATGGAACCCACTCCATTTCGGCTTCGCGGATTCTTTTCTGCAATGTTAAGGGACGGTCATCAATGTCAACACGTATGCTGTGAGCCTCTATTTCTTCAGCTATTTTCTCCACTTCTGCGAGGTATTTGTCTGACATGGGGATTATGCGCACTTGTGTTGGCGACAGCCATAAAGGAAGCATCGGCGCCTTACCCTTTTGTTGTTCTTTGTAGGCTTTTTCTAGCAGTGCGTAAACGTCGCGTTCAATGGCTCCGCTGGGAGAACAATGCAAGATTAGCGGATAACGTTTTTCACCTTTTTCGTCCACGTAGGTTATGTCGTATCTTTTTGCGTTTTCAACGTCTATCTGGTCTGTTGAAAGAGCTGCAGCCTTGTCTTGATTGTCTACGAAGTTGAAGTCCCATTTTAGAACGAAATAGAAGAATTTTTCATTCCACATCTCCACCAAAACTGGTCTACCGAAAATCTCCGCCAGAGAAGCGACGAAATCTTTGTTTTGCTCGTAAAAATCTTTTGTGAAGCGAAACGCCGCTTCAAAATCTTCTCTGCTTAAACCTATTTCTTCTAAGACCCTTATGCACAGTTCGAATCTTGTTATGAACTCTTTTTTGACTTGCTCCAAATCTGTGCAGAAAGCATGGCAGTCTGGCATTGTAAAGGCTCTTAAGCGTCTTAAACCAACCACTTCGCCGCTTTTTTCTCGTCTGAAACTGTAACGAGTTAGTTCGTAGACTTTTAGAGGCATGTGGCGATAAGAAAACTGTGCGTCATGCACCATGAGAAATTGTCCGAAGCATGCTGCAAACCGTAGGAAAAGCTCCTTGTCTTCGGATTTCAGCAGATATTGTCTTGCTGGAAAACGGTTTAGGTAGTCTGCAAGGCTTGGATGTTGAAAGTCGTACATTACCGGCGTCTCAACTTCCATGGCGCCGTACTCTATCATTTTCGCTGTTACCAACTGCTCCAGCAAAGATTTGATTAAACGTCCTTTAGGATACCATCTTATGTTTCCAGGGTCGCTTCCACTTTCATAATCGGCAATTTCTAAACGCTTCATTAGCGGCACGTGAGGCGGCATTCTCTGGCTTGCCCTAACTTTTGAAATCTCATAACGGGCGAACTTCTCCAGGTTTTCGTGTCCTTTAAAATCGAAGTCTTTTACTGGCGTCATTTTTCCGTCTGGTTGGAGAATATACCAGAATGATTCCAGCTTTTCTTCAGCTTTAACCGCCTCAGAAACCTTCTCTTCTTCCTCCTCTTTCACCTCAGATGGCAAAATTGTTCTTGACTGTTCAGCTAGGGGATGACCCTTAATAGACAGTGTGAACTGTTTGTTCCAGCCGAAAGGAGCGCGGAAAGTTTCTATCCCCTTTTCTTTTGCAAAAGATTCCATGGCTTTAACTATTTTTAATGCTTCAGAGGGTTTTGCTAATTTGCTGCTCAAATGGGCGTAGGGATAAATCAGTATTCTATTCACTTTCAGCTTTTCCAAGAAAGCGTAAACTTCTTCTATGGCTTTTTCAGCCACACTTATGTTGTCGCCTTCCTCAACCGCAGTGAACAACACCACTATTTCTTCCAGACGCACAGTTTTCTTTTCAACTTCTTCAGCTGCGGCTATCTCTTTTTGAATCGGTGTATATTCAATAAAGTTCGAGTGAAGCTGAAGTATACGCATTGCGAACCCTTCCCCCTCTTAGCCCATATACCGCCATTTCTCCAGCTGCTTATCCTTTTTAGTCTTCTTCTTAAACTCTTTATAATGTTCTTTGCAGAGGTAGGCACGTCTCTCGCTGCTGCCCACTTTCAAACCGGCAGACCTAACTTTTTCTGCAGAGAGAGAGCGAACCGCTTCTCTACCACAGCCGGACACGCTGCATTTAACACCTTTGTCAACACGTCCCAAAGATTACGCCTCTCACACGCTCAAATTTAACGCAATACAATACGCATCATCCCTTAATTTCTTTTTCATGAAGCCAACGTGCTCTGCGAAAAATTTCTGTTTTATCACCAAGCGACAAGGGTCCCGCAGCTTCTACTACAAGCGAAGCAGCAGCAGAGCCTACACATGCACACCACAATATTTCTTTGTCACGCAAATATTCGGCTATGAAACTGCCAATAAAAACGTCTCCAGCACCAGTAGGGTCAACAAACTTTTTAGGCGGGTAGGATGGAATGTTGTAAATCGCGCCTTCAACAGAAAGAACCGCCCCTTTAACTCCTAAAGTTACAATAACTGTTTCCACACCAAAATCGTGAACCGCTTTTATGGCGGATTTAAGGTCTGAAAAACCTGTGACGGCTTCGATTTCTTTTAGAGATGACTTGTAAATGTTAGTTAATTCTAATACACGCTTATCCTGTAGCTCTTTGTAAATCATGTTGCCGTCTAAATCAAAAATTCTAACAAGCCCCTGGGGGTCTAGAGACAAAATTTCACAACGTCTTTTCAGATTTTCCACCACTTCATAGTCTATTTCGTTAGCAATAGGAGCGATGTGGACAGCGTCCGCCAGTGCAAACTTCTGTAAATCGCCTAGTGTTATGGATGGAGCTCTGCATTTTAAATGTAAATTTCTTTCTGATAGTCTTGAATCGTATTTAAGCTCAAAATGTGTTGTCAACGCAGCTTTAGTGTTAACTATCCCAGATAAGTCGATCCCTTCTTTCTGGAGCAGCCACAAGTAAGCTTTTGGAAAGTCTTCGCCAACCTTGGAAATTATGGAAACTGAAACGTCTAAACGCCTTGCAGCCAATGAAGCATAAGCTGCAGAGCCCCCTAAACATGTAAAAGGCACATGCCTATCTGGCAGAAAAATAGAGTCTATAGAAAGATGACCAGCAACAATCAAGTCAAACACTTATGGTTTCAACCTCATTTAAATGCGGTATTAAACTGAATTTAAATAACTATCGGCAAAAGAGAGAGATTACATCAAATTTTTGACTGAAGCAAGAGTATTGCTTTAGCTAAGTCTCCTTCACATTCTTCCAAAGCTTTTCTTGCTTCCTCTAGGCTTTTACCCGTCTGGTCAGCCACAAGCCTAACGTCTTCTTCAGGTATAGCCAACTCACGCTCTAACGCTTTCTCTGTTATTTTTCCACCAGTCACTTGATAGATTCTTTGTCCTTGCACTTCCAGAACAGCTACTTCAGGCTCCTCAATAGTTATTTCTTTGCCGCTGGTTTTTATTACAACCTGTTCAACGTCTGGAATGGCGTCCATGCTCATTCCCATACGCCGCATCATCCTTCTAGCTTCTCTTGGACTTATTCGTCTAGGCATAAAGCTCACCCCTTTTCAATAGACAATTACGCCTTAAACCTCATATACTTAACCCTCATCTAAACAGCCCCGCCTAACCTTAACAGCTACGCCAACTTTGAAGGCTTTCATCTCTTTACCGGACAATACTGCACGTCCAACCGCCAAAACTTCACCATCCTCATTAAGAACTATTACCTCGTCTTTTGGTCGTATTTCTTTGTCGGCTTTTAAAACATGTGCTGCAAACACGTCGCCACCCTCCGCAATAAACTTTGCGACGTTTTTTTGAACTGTGACAAAACATTTTGTTAGGCTGGCATTTTCAGCTATTCGTTTTGCTCCAGCAATACTAAGGGAGAACAAGCCGTCCGTGGGGCGGAGAGTGGCAAGCCTTCTACCATTCAAATATACATAGCGGATTCTGCCGGTTCTTTTAGAATAAACGATTTCCACATTGTCAGGGAAAAGTTTCTCGCCTACACCTCTGCCAAATTGATAATCTGCCACGCTTCTAATCCTTCTAAGAGCATTCTCCATACTCTGCACCATTGTTGAACCCTTTAACCATTCGACAAGTATAAACACGACAAAAATATAATAACAATTTGTAGGTGCATGCGCAATTGCGATGCGAAGTCTGCGGACGCAAAATCCGCGGAAAACCTTTCCGGGTAATAATTGAAGGTGCAAAACTAACAGTGTGTAGTCGATGCTCCAAACATGGAAAAATAGTTTGGGAAGAAGCAACACCGAAACTTACTTTGCCAAAAACCAGAACAGTTGCACCGCCACTAAAAATTCAGAAAGTCAAAACTTCTGAAACAAAAATAGATGCAAGCCTAGAACTTGTAGAAGGATTTGAAACAAAAATAAGGCATGCCAGAGAAAAATTGGGACTTTCCCATGAAGATTTAGGAAAGAAAATAAATGAAAAAGTTTCAGTGCTTAAAAAAATTGAAAGCGGAAAAATGACGCCAGACAATAAGCTTGCAACAAAACTGGAACACGCATTAAAAATCAAGTTGCTCGTCCCACCTTCAGAAGAAAAAATTCCAAAAAAGCAAATCACTAAACCAGCAACCCGTGAACTCACCTTAGGCGACTTAATTCAACTGAATAAAAAGGATAAAGAGAAGGAGGATAAGACTGAACGAAAGCCATCATAGTTCAACGCCGCCAACAATTTGAACCATCAAGCCTAGAAGAGCTAAAAAGCCTAGCAGAAACCGCAGGATACACTGTTGTAGGCAAAATAGAACAAATTAGAAGAACACACTCAAAATATCAAATAGGCTCAGGAAAAGTTAAAGAACTAGCCGAACTTGTGAAAGAGACAGGTGCCCAAAAAATAATTTTTGACAACCCTTTAAAACCCGTACAAGCCTACAATTTAGCAAAAGCCACGGGTGTCGAAGCAATAGACCGCTTCCAGCTAATCCTTGAAATTTTCACAAGAAGAGCCACAACAACAGAAGCAAAATTACAAATTCAGCTAGCGAAACTTCAACGCGAACTAGCATACGCAAAAGAAAAAGTAAGACTAGCAAAAATGGGAGAACAGCCTGGATTCATGGGGCTTGGAGCCTATGAAGTAGACGTTTATTACGAGGCAGTTAAAAGGCAAGTGCACACAATACGTAGAAAATTGAAAAAAATACGAACAAAAAGGCAGTTGCACCGCGAAAGAAGATTGGAATTGGGATTCCCATCCATCTCTTTAGCTGGCTACACAAACGCTGGAAAAAGCACACTATTCAATTCCCTGGCAGAAGAGGAAGTCCCTGTAGACAATGCGCTATTTACAACATTATCCACGACAACAAGGCTTGTTAAGATTTCAAAAAGAAATTTCCTTTTGACAGATACTGTTGGCTTTATAGACCGACTGCCGTTAACGCTTATTGAAGCTTTCCATTCCACTCTCGAAGAAACAATTTACTCGGATCTGATTCTGCTGGTAGTTGATGTCAGTGAACCATTAAACGTTATTCAAAGAAAACTTTCCGTCTGCCTCCAAACAATAGAGCGTATAGGAGCTGCTGGCATCCCAATAATAACAGCCTTAAACAAAATCGACCTCCTAACAGAAAAAGAAGCATACCAAAAACTTGAAAGCCTAAAAGATGCAACTCCAAAACCAGTGCCAATATCCGCCTTATATAAAACAAACTTTGACGCATTAAAAAATGAAATATTAAAAATACTCAACAACTATGTTCGAGCCGCAATTACCTTACCATTAAACAGCGAAACCATGTCATTCATTTCCTCCCTCTTCAAAAAAACATACATCCAAACAATAAAATACGCAAACAACGAAGCCCACATAATTCTTGAAGCCATCCCATGGTTCGCAGAAAAGGTAAAAAACCATGTGGAAAAACTCGATGGAGAATTCGAGAAACTTTAAAACCAGAGGATGAAAAATGCCCAAAGTCATAGTGCTAAGATGGGGACACAGACCTCGCAGAGATGCAAGACTAACAACTCATGTTGCCCTAACAGCACGAGCTTTAGGCGCTTCCGGAATAATACTGTCAGATGTTAAAGACGAGAAAATCAAAGAAACTGTGGAAAAAATTGTTAGAAACTGGGGAGGCTTCTTCTCTTTTGAAATGGGAACTTCTTGGAAAAAAGTTGTAAGGGAATGGCGAGAAAAAGGCGGAGTTGTTGTTCATTTAACAGCTTACGGAGAAAACATTCAAACAAGCGACGTTCTAAAAAGAATCAAAGCAACGGGAAAAGACATTTTAATTATTGTAGGAAGCAAAAAAGTTCCAAAAGAATTCTTTTCCAAAAAAGTTTCCGACTTTAACGTAGCAATTGGAAACCAACCCCACTCAGAATGCGCAAGCCTAGCAGTCTTCTTAGATCGTCTATTCGAAGGAAAAGAATTAACTAAAGAATTCGAAAACGCAAAGGTTAAGATAATCCCGCAGAAGAGAGGAAAGAAAATAGCAAGAATATGATTTTCTGATTCTGATTTCACAAAGAGATTTAAATTAAAGCTTAACAGTATATATTATAGAGACGAGCGTTCAACACTTGAGCAAAAGGGTCACCATGTTATCTACAATAGACGATGCAACATTAATAAAAGTCGCAGAAGCATTAGGCGAAGAAGACGCTGTTAAACTAATTGAAATTCTAAAGAACGCTGATGAAATAACAGATGATGAAATAGCCAACAAAACAGGCATAAGAATAAACTCCATCCGCAAAATCCTCTACAAACTCTACGACCATTCCCTAGTAAGCCTAAGAAGAACCCGCGACCCAAAAACAGGATGGTTCATATTCCACTGGAAACTGCAACCAGACCAACTTGAAGGCTTCATACTAAGCCAAAAACGTCGCGTACTAGAAAAACTTAACATTCGACTAGAATACGAGAAAAACCACGATTTCTACTATTGCTACACGCCAGGATGCAGAAGAATCCCCTTCGAAGAAGCAATAGAACTCCTATTCAAATGTCCAACATGCGGCAAACCCTTAATGCACTATGAAAACAACAAAATCGTCGAAGCCCTAACAAGAAAAATAGAACAATTAAGGAAGGAGCTTGGTGAGTGAAAACCCTTCCATCAAGAGAACAAGCCATAAGGCTTCTACACGAAAGCGGATGCTCAAGAAACGTAATTAAACACTGCAAAGCCGTAACAGAACTCGCCCTAGAAATAGCAAAAGCTTGTAAAGAAAAAGGATTAAACGTGGATTTAGAACTTGTAGAAATAGGCGCCCTTTTACACGATATTGGAAGAGCTAAAACCCACAGCGTCCACCACGCCATTATAGGAGCTAAAATGGCAAAGGCGATGGGAATGCCGGAAAAAGTAATCTCCATAATAAAGAGACACGTGGGCGGCGGAATATCAAAGCAAGAAGCTGAAAGGCTTGGATGGCCACAAGACATCTACATCCCACAGACATTAGAAGAAAAAATCGTATCCTACGCAGACAAATTGATCAATGGCTCACGCCGCGTGCCAATAGAAAAAACACTAGCAGACTTTTCCGGGAAAATACCGCCACAAGCCATTGAAAGAATAAAAAAGCTGCATGAGGAAATGATGAATTTAATTGGAGACTGCAAATGCCTACCTTAACGCTTCTAGCAAAGGCTTACAACAATTCAAACATTAAATATGCGGAAAAATTTCTAAAGTCAACCCTTAAAAATTTGAAAGTCAATACAGAAATTTGTGGAACTACAAGCCGTGGATGGATTCAAGTTTCTATTTCTGGGGAAGACGAAAAAGTTGCCATGCACTATTTGGCTAAAGAGATAGGTTTTTGCCCAACCACCATAGACAATGTGCAAAGATTCTCGCTGATAAACGGGCGGTTATTAGGCTTTGAGAAAAGTAAAAGTGAACTCCGCGTGGATATAGGAATTTTTTCACCAAAAATTGTTGACGCAACCATTCCACTTCAGCAACTACAAGCACAATTAACGGATGGAAGAAAGTTAGCCCTCAAAAAAATAATAGAGCTTTTCGGATTCTGCGAAAATCTGCCTCTACAAGTAAAGGTCTCCAAAATCAACAAAGAAAAAAGCAAAGTAGAAGCTATTCTTTCTGAAAGACAGATTAACCAGTACAAAAAATGGACAAAATCTCTACTTGACAGACTAATAATTCTGGGCGCAAACCAAAATGAAATCCAACAAGCTCTAAGGAAAGCCAAGCTTATCCGCGACATAGTGCAAATCGAAACGTTAGGGCTGTTTGAACATGCAGTAGCATGTAAACTAGGAACAGACGCTGAAGGACTAATTCCAAAAATTGGGAAAACTCTTCGAAACGCCAACTTTGGCATATTTACACCCAGAAAAACCTTTGAATTTCTCGAAAAATAATCGCTTAATGGGCCGGGCCGGAGTTGAACCGGCGACCTCAGCCTCGTAAGGGCTGCTTCAGTC
>PIXZ01000065.1 GCA_003601605.1 Candidatus Bathyarchaeota archaeon | reverse complement strand
GAACTGGAGGTGGGCAGCCTGAAATGAAATAGTCCACATCCACCGTTTGGGCTAAAGTTTTAACCGTATCGTAGAATTCTGGAAGTTCAAGCTCGCCCTCTTTCACTTGGACGCGGGTTTGAGGCGTTACCGCTTGAGGGTTCTTTGTTGAGGGGGTTTCCAGGTAGGCTCTTTCAAAAATTTTTTCTTTGTTCCAGAGGTTTCCTAGGCCTACTACGCAGCCGTCGCAGGCGCAGGAACCGAAAGCCACGAGCACCTTTGATTTTTGTCTTAGGAGTTTTGCCATGTGTTCTTGTTCGCTGTTTCTTATGGCTCCGTTGAATAGGCATACGTCTATGTACTTGTCTGGCATAGCCTCAACATCTTTGTATTTTATGTCTAGGGCCACGGGCCAGAAGACAAGGTCTGCTTTCGCCACTACGTCTAGGATTTTTTCGTTTATGTCTAGAACAGCTATTTCGCAGCCACCGCAACTGGCAGCCCAGTAGAAGGCAACTTTCAGTTTTTCCGACATACTTTCATCCTCAAATTATAGAAAAACTCAATAGAGATGAGAAGATTAAATACTTTTTCATTTCTTCTTGCGTTTTTCTTATTATTAATAACTTGTTATACATGAAAAACTTTATAATTTATGTAGTCTTTGATAAGCTAGAAATTCAATTATAAATAATTGTGGCTGGGGTGGGAACGCTTGGAAATTGACAGGACAGATAAAAGAATTATTTCATTACTTATGGAAAACCCTGACATATCGCAAAGCGAAATAGCAAGTCATTTGAAGATGTCGCAGCCCGCTATTTATACAAGGATACGACGGTTGAAAAACCGCGGGATAATAAATAGCTTGGTTGGCATAAATTTAAAGAAGACAGAGCTTCATATAGCGAAAATAGAAATAACAGTTAAAGATCCGCAGAAAATAACCAATTTTTTCAGTAGGTGCCCCATGTGTTTGAATGGGCTTATTACCTCTGGAAAACATAATGTGTGCCTTTTCTTGATAAGCGAAAAACTAAGAGCAATTGAATGCTGTGTTGATCATAATATAAGAAAGAACCCAGAGGTTTCAGATGTAGAATTTAACGTTGTAATAAATCCGATGAAAGATTGGATTGTTAACCTCAAAATATATCCGGAAAAGCTAGAAAAGTCCCCTTGTGGAAAAATATGCCCAAAACAGCCATGTTATCAAATAGAAAGCTGTCTAGGATGCCCAGCCACAATTTTCTATAGGGGAAAATTTCCATAAATTATAATTAACAAGAATAAGTCTTTCACACGATGTATCATTTTCATTTCGCCATTATTTTTAAAATACAATTAAAAATGAACCAGGTCCATGTTAAAGTGAAATTCAAAACTAAAGAAGCTTTATGGCTCACTTAAAGCTTCAGCATTTTTCTTTTCTCCTGCTTTTTCTGACGGTGTCTGCCTTTGTGTTTGCACGGTCTCTTCTTCATCTTTTAAAGTATTCTTTGGTTTGTTGTATTCTATGGGTATTTCCTCTTCTTTTAGGTTTAGAACTCCTTTAACTGTGCCATCCTCTTGATATTTGAGCGTGAAGCCCATTTTCTTTGTTAGGTTTATGGCTCTGTGATTGTCCGCTAGCATTATGGCATATAGGGTTTCTACTCCCATGTCCTTGCAAACTTCGATGGTGTAGTCAACCATTTTTGTGCCCAAGCCTAAGCCTTGCCATGGGTCAGCAACAATAAAGGCTATTTCGCCTGCTTTTCTATCTGGTTCTAGGCTTACTCTGACAACGCCGAGGATTTTTCTGCGGCCTTCTTCGTTTAGTTCTGCCACTATGGCTATTTCTCTGTCATAGTCAATATTGCAGTAACGCACTCTCACTTCGTGCGGAGTATCCTTGATTATTTGGAAGAATCGGTAGCGTATGGATTCTTCAGAGAAGTTTTGGAACATTTCCAGCCATAAAGGCTCGTCTTCGGGTTTTATAGGCCTTAACAGAACGGTTCTTCCGTCTTTTAGTTTCCATAAAGTCTCGTATTTTTTGGGGTAGGGACTTATTACAAGGTGTTGGTGGGGTTCGAGTTTCTTGAATACTAGTTCCTTGTTGATTACTATGCGAGCGTCTAAAGCATAGGCTTCTTTTTCGTTTATCAGAAGCGGGTTGATGTCAACTTCCTTGATTTGTGGAAAGTCGATTAGCATTTGGCTGAAACGTACGATTATTTCTTCAAGAAGCTTTATGTTTGCGGGGGGCACGTTTCTGTATCCTTTCAGAAGCTGGTAAACTTTTGTTTCTTCTAGAAGTCTTCTCGCAAGCGTCTGGTTTAAAGGTGGAAGCCCTATAGAAAAGTCTCTGAATAGTTCAACACCGATGCCGCCCATTCCAAAGAGAATTACTGGCCCGAAAAGAGGGTCTGTTTTGGCGCCAAGTATAACTTCGTAGCCCTTTTTCTTTATCATGGGCTGCACTGTTACGCCTAAAATTTCTGCTTTAGGATTATAGTTTCTCACATTTTTAATTATCTGCTCAAAAGCTTCTATTACTTCTGCTTCACTGTTAATGTCAAGAACAACTCCGCCTGCGTCGGTTTTATGCGTTATGTGAGGCGAAAGAACTTTAAGAACTACTGGAAAGCCTATTTGCCTTGCAAGTGTCACGGCTTCATCTGCGGTTTTCGCCACATAAGTTTTCACCACTGGAAAACCATAATATTCCAGAAGCTTTTTGGATTCATCCTCTGTTAGAAGTTCGCGGTTTTCCATGGCAGCATTTTTCATTATTATGAAAATGGGACGCTTAGGTGGCGAAACATCTATGGATAGTTCTTCGGGCGTTTCATATAATAGTTCCAGGTTGCGTTTGTACTGGTACATGTATAGGTAGGTTTTAACTGCTTGTTCTGGAGTTGAGTAGGTGGGTATGCCATTCTCGTTGAGAATTCTGTTTGCTTCTTCTACGGCGCTGTGCCCCATAAAAGATGTTAGGAGCGTCTTGTTCTGGTAGCGTCTGCTCTTGCATACTTCCACTATGCTTTTAGCTATTTCAACAGGTTCTGCAACCGCTTGAGCAGTGTAAATGATTAGGATGCCGTCTATGTTCTCGTCTTCTAAGCATGCTTCAAAAACTGTTTTGTAACGGTCTGCTTTGGCGTCTCCCAAAATGTCGATGGGATTGCCTTTACTCCAGTAAGGCGGCAAAACCTTGTCCAATTTTTCCATGGTTTTCGGGCTTAGCTTCGCCAGTTTTCCACCTTTAGCTATAAGAGCGTCTGTAGCCATAACCCCCGGACCACCAGCATTTGTGATTATGGCAAGGTTTGACCCTTTTGGAAGAGGCTGCATCCCTAGAACTTCGGCGCAGTTGAAGAGGTCGGCTATTTCTTCCACGCGGACTATGCCGGCGCGTTTGAAAGCAGCATCGTAAATGTCGTCTTCTCCTGTAAGTGAGCCTGTGTGGCTTGCTGCAGCTTTGGCGCTTTCTGTGAATTTTCCTGCTTTAACTACGATTATGGGTTTTGTTCTTGCGAAGTGGCGGGCGGCACTCATGAATTTTCTTGCGTTGGTTATTCCTTCAATGTACATGAGGATGCTGTGGGTTTTTGGGTCTGTTCCGAAATAGTCTATTAAATCGCCGAAATCCACATCTATCATTGAGCCTACGGAAACGAAGTTGCTGAATCCTATATTCTCGTATATAGCCCAGTCAAGAATCGCTGCGCCTAAGGCTCCGCTTTGGGAGACGAAGGCGATGTTGCCGGGTTTTGGCATCTTATCTATGAACGTTGCATTTAGGTTAAAGCTGGGGCGTATAATGCCTAAACAGTTGGGTCCAATAATGCGTAAACCATACTTTTTCTTAATCTCAACAATTTTATCCTCTAAAGCTTTACCTTCAGGACCAATTTCCTTAAAACCAGCACTAATGATGATTACTCCTTTTATTCCAGCCTTTCCACACTGCTCCACCACTTCTGGAACGGTTTTGGCTGGAGTGGCTATTACTGCAAGGTCTATGGGTTCTGGGATTTCGCCTACAGTCTTGTAGGCTTTTAAGCCTAAAATTTCGGGTTTGCGAATGTTTACTGGGTAAACTTTTCCTTCATATCCTGATTCTAGAAAGTTTTTCATTAAGGCGTAGCCTACGCTTCCTTCTTCGTCGCTTGCGCCTATTACAGCCACGGTTTTTGGGTTGAAAATCTTGTCAAGATAAATTGTAACCAAAGCTGATAACCTTTCTTTTAAGCTAAAGATGATTCTCTTCGGCGTAGATTAAAACTTTATGTCTTAAAAATACGCTTTTTCTCGAAAAAATAACAGCGTTAGAAACATAAATCGGTTTTCAGATGCGTCAAATATCCTATGGCAGCATAGAGCGGAACAAAAATGGTTTCTGTTATGTCTCCTGTTGAAATCGGGAAGTCTCCGAACATTAGAAAGCTGAAAATTGAAATAAAAACGGCGTACACTAATAGCGATTTAAAGTTGTGGAAAGTTTCAGAGGTTCTCCATGCTAATCGCAAACCGCAAATAAAAGCTAAAATAAACAGTGGTGCAAGCAGCAACAGCGCATACTTTTTAAACCATGGTATATCTTTCTTAGCGTCGTCTGCCTTTTTTCTTCTAAAAATGGAGGGAAGGTCTGGAAGAAAATTGCTATAGAAAAAAATTGCTAAACCTAGAAGTATAGAATCTAGAGGGTTTTCTCCGAAGAAATAGAAAACTGAAAATCCGTAAAAAATAGTTGCAGGCAAAATTGCCCATTTAAAAACTTTAACCAAGAAATCCAGATGCTCCCAAGTTTCACACTTCATATACCAAACAGCAAGCTTAGACCCTGCCCTCTGGTTTACGTTTTTAAAATAGCGCAACAAAGAAACATAAAAAAGGTCGTAGGCTAACTGCGGCATCCTCTTAAAAAACCATTTAACATTAGACAGTTTTGAACTTGCCCTACGCCTATTTACAACTTTCTTACACGGTGCTTTAACAACAATTTCGTCCTTTCCGTTTTTCTTTTTACTCATGGGGTTTTACCAGA
This sequence comes from Candidatus Bathyarchaeota archaeon, assembly GCA_003601605.1. GTDB lineage: Archaea > Thermoproteota > Bathyarchaeia > Bathyarchaeales > Bathycorpusculaceae > PIXZ01. The sequence continues at coordinate 423 of PIXZ01000065.1, read as the reverse complement.
ACACCAACCTACACTACCACAAAATAGCACAATGCTGTATTTTAAAATTATCACTCAAACATAACACAAACAGAAAATCTAGAGGGGGGTATCGAATTTACGTTAGTTTTCAAAGCAAAATTCGCTATCTACCCATCAAATACTCGTGAATAGCTCTAGCAGCTTTTTTACCAGCACCCATAGCACTGATAACCGTGGCTTCGCCGGTCACAATGTCGCCGCCAGCGTAAACCCCTTCAAGACTTGTCTTACCATTTTCATCCGTCACTATAGTGCCCCACCGTGTAACTTCTAAGCCTTCAGTGGTTCGCTGAATTATGGGGTTAGGCGTTCGTCCAATAGCAACAATAACTGTGTCAACGTCCATGACGAATTCTGAACCCTCAATTGGAATTGGTCTACGTCTTCCAGACTCGTCTGGCG
>PIXZ01000064.1 GCA_003601605.1 Candidatus Bathyarchaeota archaeon | reverse complement strand
AGGATCAGTTTTCACCATGGCCTGCATCACGTCTAGTTGGAAAAGTCGTGGGAAGAATCCCGTGGATAGGTAATTTCGCGTTATTAATGCACTCGCAGCAAAACATCTATCTTTTCACAGTAGTCATCATAATTCTGATTGTTGTAGTCCTATTTTTCCCCTTTGAAACTGACGAGGAAGAGAAAGAAAGTGGCGAGAAGTTAGTGCTTGGAAAAATGTCCCTCAAAATGGTTTATCTCATAATTCTAAACATTATCCTCATAGGTTTTATCGTCTTCAGTCTTTGGGGAACTTTTACCTTTTGGAACCCAGGCGCTGGCCCGGATAGCCGAGGTATGACTGTTACAATTTACGGCATGTTTTCTGACATTGATTTCCATGGCACACGTTCTGTCGAGGCTCTCCTTTCTCAAGGCTTTCTCAAGGCTTTCTTACGTACACGATTAATTGCCGTTTAAGTGAAGGTTTAAGGACTGGTGTTCCAACTTTTTCGTGGGCTCAAGCCGCAATTATTGTCCTCCTAGTATATGATGTTTGGGAGTTAACAAAATTTTTGCGAAAAAGGAAGAAAATGGTTGAAGCTTAAAACCTATATGCATAGAGAAGAATAAATTGAAACATGCCTTTTAAACTTCCAAAGCATTGTTTCATGAAAAACGCAAAAAACCTTTTCTTTTTAGTAATTATAGTTGCAATTTGCCTTCTATCTTTCTGGTTTGCTTTAAAGTATGTTTTAAACACGGAACACCCCGTTCTGCCGGTTTCTTCAGGTGACATGTGCACGGTTTCGTCTCATTGCGATGGTTTCAGCCATCCATTCGCACCTACCTTGCACGTAGGCGATCTAATATTTGTCCAAGGAATCGACCCCGAAAACGTGAATAGCAACTATCCTGATAGTGATATTCTGGTTTTTTATTCGCCTAAGCAGAACCCTAACGATGAAGACAAGTTAATAATAACCAGAGTAGTAGAAAAACAGAAAGTAAACGGCATATTGTATTTTTTAACTAAAAGCGACGGAAAAGGCAAACATAAATGGCCTAAAAAACCCGACATGACAGAATGTGATTATTGGCTTGATTATCGCGAAAATTACGCTTATAACGGCATGATTTCTGAAAAGCTTCTAGTTGGAAAAGTAATTTTTCGAATTCCTTGGATTGGCCACATCCTATTGTTTATATCTAGTTACTTCGGATTATTATTCGCTATAATCGTTATCGTCCTTTTAGTAGCTGTAAAGGTTTTGATTCCTAAACTCAAAGAAAGAAAACCTAAGCCTTTATAAAGGGTATTTAAAAATTCATATAAGAAGTGATGTTAATGCCGAAGGTTAAAGCTTTAATAAATATAGAAAACGTTGTTGCCTCTGCAACCTTAAATCAGAAAGTAGACTTAAACGCTGTTGTTAAGGGTTATCCAGGCGTAGAATATCGTCCAGAACAGTTTCCAGGACTAGTGTTTAGATTGAAGAGACCGAAAACCGCTACTTTGATTTTCAATTCTGGAAAAATGGTGTGCACAGGAGCCAAGTCGGAAAAGGAAGCTAGAAGAGCGGTAATGAAAGTTATCAAGGAACTGAAGAAAGGCGGAATAATAATCATAAGCAAGCCAGAACTTAAAATACAGAACATTGTGGCTTCTGCAAGTCTTGGCGGAATGATAGACCTAGAAAAAGCGGCATATTCGCTTGGAAAGACCATGTACGAGCCTGAACAGTTTCCAGGGCTAATTTATAGGATGGATGAACCTAAAGTTGTCATTTTGCTGTTTGCAAGCGGAAAACTGGTGTGCACAGGAGCAAAAAAGGAACAAGATGTTTACGATGCTGTCCATAAACTTCATGGCATGCTGGAAGAAAAGGAACTTATATTTTATGAGTAGCCTTTAAAGGCTATTTTCTATCCTTTTTAATCTGCTTTAAAATAGTTTGCAGTTGGTCGTCGTCTATCGCCCCAATTTCGTAGAGTTTGTTAGCTACTTCGCTGATATTAAGCAGCGTATGAACTTTTATTCCAGCTTTTTCCAGTTTCTCTTTTCCTCCTTCCTCTCTGTCTAATAGGACGATAACGTCAGTTACCATTCCACCTTCAGCGGTTATCGCTTTTGCAGCCCTTCTCAGCGATAAACCAGTCGTAATTAGATCGTCTATTAGTAGGATTCTATCACCAGGGGTGAGGATTCCCTCTATTCTTCTCTGTCTACCATGGAGGCGTAAGCCTTTACGGACGTATAGAAGTGGCTTTTGCAGTTGATAGGCTATTAAAGATGCGAAAGGTATGCCAGCAACGGGTATGCCAGCTATTCTTTCAAAAGTTTTTGTCCCTATCTCTCTTTTTATAAGGTCTATGTAGAAATTACATACCTTTTGGAAAACGTCTGGGAAGCTTGGAACTATCCGCAGGTCTATGTAGTAAGGGCTTATTTTTCCGCTTGTAAGTTTGAAGGTGCCAAATTTTAAAGCGCCAATCTTGTTAAGAATCTTACATATTTCAACCTTAACCTTTTCACCGTTTTTTCTTTTGGACAAAATTTCACACTCTTTTAGAAACTTGGTATATTTTGTTAACCTCTGGTATCAAACATGTAACGTTTGGCATTTCTTTTTTCAAGAGTCCCTCGAATCTTTTCTGGTCTTCCAGCGAACCAGTATGATAGGGAACAGCTACTTTGGGCTTTGTTAACCGTGCTATTTCCACGCCTGTTTCCGGGGATGTGCCGGGAGCTATTCCAACAGTGCAGAAAACTACGTCAAATTTTTCTGTTTCGCCTAGAGACGCCATTTCTGGGAAGGGTAGACTGTCTGCGGTGTGGAAAAGTTTTACGCCATCTTCGCTTGTGATTATGAAAGATACTGGCGTTGTGGCTGGTGGATGATTACATTTTTCAGCTTTCACAGAAACCTCGCCGACTTTAACTTCAGAGCCTGGCTGGACTTCGTGTAATTTTTCTGAAGGAACACGGTTTCTAAGTCTCTGGGCAGACGTGGGATCAGCTATTACCATGCAGTTTGTCATTTTCTGGATTTCTGAGACTAGAGGCTGGTCTAAATGGTCATAATGCTCATGAGTTATCAAAACGGCATCCACAGCCTTAAAATCTCGAGCTTTTACATCTACTGGATCTATAACAATGGTTTTTGTGGGGGTTTTTATGGCTACTCCAGCGTAGCGGTTAAACCAAACGAAGAAAACCTCGTTTTTGGAGGGAGATTCTTCAATTGTCATATGCTATTCCTCGATGATAATAATATGCCGTTTAAGTTTTAAAGAACTTGCGTTCGAGACATCGTTTAGAAACGTTGTGGATATATTTCCTTAAGACTTAACTATCTTAATCTTTATTTAGAAAATTCTAAAAGGGTCGTGAAAAATTGGATGCAGATAAAAAGTTTGAGGAACTAGCTCAGCAAGGACTGAAGAAGTTTTTAGAGAAAAACCCCGATTATGCAACCCATCTTGGACTTCATGAGCCCTATGACTATTTACTGCCAGACGGGTCTACTGAAAGGCTTAAGGAAAATCTCCAGATGATGGAAGAATGGATAAAACAGTTGAATGAAAATATAAACCGCGAAGAACTAAACGACGAGCATAAAATAGACTGGGAAGTAATTGAAAAAGCCTATGAAATGTGGAAGTTTGACTTCTTTGAGCTGCGAAGGCACGAGCTGGACCCAGATGCCTTCGGAATGCTTGGCGGATTAATTTTCATAATGTTCACAAGAAACTATGCGCCTTTTGAAAAGAGAATCGACGCTATTGCAGCACGCCTAGAGAAAACACCTAAATTTCTTGAAGAGTTCCGTTCAAGATTTGAAAATTCGCAACCTGTAAAACTTTGGACAGAAATAGCCATCGAAACAGCTCAAAACATGAGCGGACTGTTCCATTTCATACTTGCCACAACAAAGGGAAAAGTTTCAGACCATGTTTACGAAAGACTAGCAAAAGCTGTTCAGAATCTTCAACCCGCCTTAAAAACGCATATGGAATGGCTGCAAGGCTTACTTCAAAAATCAAAAGAAGAATGGGCTATAGGTAAAGAAAAATTTGAAAAACTTCTTAAGCTACGTGAATTGGGCTTAAGCTCAGACGAAATTTACCAGTTAGGCATGAAATACTTGGCGGAACTGAAAGCTGAAAGAGAAAAACTGGCACAGCAAATAGCTCCTGGAAAAAGTGTTGAAGAAGTTTTCAAGCAAATAGAAAGTAATGCGCCCAAAACCTTTGAAGAAGCCTTGGAATTTACGAGAAAGACCATGGAAGAAGCGAGAAGATTCGTGCAGGAGAAAAACATTGCTACAGTCTACCCAGAAGACGTGTTACTAGTGGAAGAGACACCAGCCTTTCTCGCTCCAGTAATACCTTTCGCTGCTCTAATGATGCCAGCCAAATTTGACAAGCCGCAAATAGGCATATACATAGTGACAAGACCTAAAGACCCAGCCAACATAGGTAAACACTTAAACTATCCTTCTATAAAAAACACGGCTGTTCACGAGGCGTTTCCAGGACATTTTCTGCAAGGAGCTATTTCAAATCGTGGAAGCTTTATCCGTTTACTGGCTGAAGGAACAGAAACCGTTGAAGGCTGGGCGCACTATTGCGAAGAGTTGATGAGGGAAAAAGGTTTCATAACGGATTTAGAGACCCGTTTCATACAGATTAATGATATGATTTGGCGGGCAGTACGAATAATCGTGGATGTTAAACTTTCCAGAGGAGAAATGAGTTTTGAAGAGGCTGTTGAGATGCTGGTGAAGGAGGCGGGAATGTCTAGAGAGGCTGCTGTAGCAGAAGTAAAACGTTATACGCAGACGCCCGGGTATCAACTGTCTTATTTGCTGGGAAAACATCTCATACTAAAGTTGAAAGAAGAAGTAAAGCAAAAGATGGGCGACAAGTTTGATGAAAAATTCTTCCATGACACCATAACCGCAAATGGTTATCTGCCAATTTCTATGCTGCGTAAAATCTTTGAACGAAAAATAAGTAAGCTCTAAACGTTTTTCTCTCTTTATTTTTCTTGTTCATGAACCAGAAATATGACTATTAATAGCTCTGGGATGAGTAGTCCAAGGGTTACATAGAAAGGCAGTTGCGGGAAGAAGTTTACATAGAAATAGTTGCCTAAAAGCATGCCTAAACCAGCGAAAATGTAGCTGACAAAGTTTCGGAAACCAACAACTTTTCCTCTGTTCTCTGGAGGAACAAGGTCTGTGAAGAGCGCCATGGCTGAAGACATCACCAGTAATTGTCCGATGGCAAAGAGGGACATGGCAACCATTAGCATGGGTAGGTTGCCCATAACAAAAATTAGCGTGGCTGAGCCGAAGACAAGTAGTCCGAAGGTTAGTGGGATTTTTCTTCCAATTTTGTCAACTATCTTGCCGATTGGTATAGATGCGATGATAAGTGTTATTAATAGGGGGATGTAGACGAGCCACCATTGTTCTTCTGGTACGTTAAGAACGTCTCTGGCATAAAGGGCATTTATCACGTCGGTTAGCGTCCTTCCAAACATTAAGAGTGTTTGAATTAAAAATAGCCAGAAGGCTGAACGTGGCACGCGTTTCCAAACTTTGAAGCTTTCTTTTATGGCTTGTGGATAAGCTGAAATGAAATATCTGAATCGAATAGGCTCCTTATTCACTATGGTGGTTTCTTTCAGTTTAAGTCTCCAAAGAGCAGCGATAAGAAATAAAATTGTCACGATTGTGTAGATTATCCGCATACTTGGAACCAGTCCAAACTGCAGCAAAAGTAAACCAGCAATTATGGGTCCAGGCGTGTTGAATGTGCCGTGGATTAGCTGTATTATGGAAGAGCCCATTCCTCTCCGTTCTGGAGGAAGTGAATCTTGCACCATGGCGAACAAGGCGGGCTGATATATAAGGCATAGACT
>PIXZ01000063.1 GCA_003601605.1 Candidatus Bathyarchaeota archaeon | reverse complement strand
TCTATAAGCAACAAAGCAATTTTTACACTAATCATTTGGGAAAGATGTTCACAGAAAACTCTCAAGGGAAGCATGTGTGTAGAGTATGCGGGAGAAACAGCTAATTCTTCAGGCTTAACTAGTTTTGCCTCTCCAGGTTTTAGTCCCAGAATTGCGGCATCTATCAAAAGCACATGGGTTGGATTAAAACTTATTATCTGTTGAATGAAACTTTCCGGAACTGTCTCGCATTCTAATAAGTAGACTTTTTCGGAAACTTTGCCACGTAGGTCTCTGATAATTTTTACTCCAACAAAATCGTCCATGCGTATAGGATTGCCAATCCCCGCAACCACAACTTTTTCAGCGTCTGAAAGCCACTTTTCCAGTTCCTCATCAATGCCGCATTTTTCGTTTTTCATTATTAACGCCAAAAAGTAAAAGGGGAAAATGAGCAGTTACCTGTGGATTGTTTTGAGGAGTTTTTTCTCATGATTGTAAATTTCTATTGTTAGCGGCATCTGCCCAATTGCAAAGTGTGAGGCACATGCGAAGCATGGGTCGTAGGCTCTGAAAGCCATCTCAACTCTGTTAAGTAAGCCTTCATTCACATTGTTGCGGTGGATTAGTTCTTTTGCTGCATCACGGATTGACATGCAGATTGCAGGGTAGTTGTTGGTTGTTGCAACAATCAAGTTAACGTCTTTAATGAGTGCATCTTCGTCCAACACGTAGTGATGAATCAATGTGCCTCTAGCTGCCTCCACTATTCCTACGCCTTCTCCAGGTTTGTTTGGTGGATTGCGGACATTTGTATTTGTTATCTCTGGGTCTCTGCATAACTCTACGGCTCGTTCAGCAGCGTAAAGAACTTCAATGAGCCTAGCCCAGTGAAAAGCCAATGTGGAATGAACAGGCTTTCCGCCAAGTGTGCTATACATGAGCTCATACTCTTTTTGTGCAAGGGGAGTAGCCATACCATCTGCTGCGTTAAGTCTTCCAAGAGGGCCAACACGATATACGCCGTTGTCGGCTCCGTCAACTAGGCCTTTCCATCCTACTTTCTTCAGATAAGGCATCTTTACATAAGTCCATTCTTCTACGTGTTCAGCGACGTGATTAAGGTAGTCTTGAGGTGCGAACTTTAGGAACTCGTTACCGTTTGGGTCGACAACTCTGACGTTGCCGTCGTAAAAGTTAACCTTGTTATTTTCGTCAACCAATCCCATATAATAGGTTTTAAGGGTGTAAGCACTGCTTTTTATCATTTCAACATACTTTTCATTCGCCAAAACAATATCATGGAAAAGTTTTAATGAAAACTTTGCAAATTCCACGCATGAAGTAGCCATTTTTTCAATTTCCTGCCTGTCCTCTTCGCTTAACGGTTTAGAGATTCCACCTGGTAATCCGCAAACTGGATGAGTGGCTTTTCCGCCTATTATCTCCGTGATTTTCTGTCCATACGCTCTGTGCTTGATAACTTCTTTACCTATTTCCAATCCTGCTTTTTCAATCACCCCTAAAATATTTCTTTTATCTGGTGGGGCGTCTGGTCCAACTATGAAGTCTGGTCCGCCAAGATAGTAGAAGTGCAATATATGGTCGTAGATTATGTAGCCGCAGTACATGAGTTCTCTAAGCTTTTTTGCGGCGGAGGGAGGTTCAACATTGAATGCAACGTCTAAAGTTTTTGTTCCAGCCATGTGATGGGCTACTGGGCAGACTCCGCAGATTCTGCTTGTCAGTTGGGGCATGTCTTCAGCTTTTCTTCCAATACAGAATCTTTCAAAACCTCTAAGTTCTGGAATTTGAAGGTAAGCGTTTTCCACATTTCCCTCTTCATTTAAGAAAACATGGATTTTTCCATGACCTTCAAGCCTTGTGATAGGGTTTATAGTTATTTCTTTCATTTTTTCATAACCTTCCTTCTAAGTATCGACGCTGGTAAAGCGTACATGTAAAATGTTCCGAGAGGATCTTTGATTTGGCTGATTAGTTTTTCCACTTCTTCTTCGCTGTATTTTTCTTTCTCTTCTTCTAGGCCGAGTATGGATGCAAGTGCACTTATCATTGCTGCTCCCTGTTCTGGAACGTTTGGGCATGGTCCACCGCATCCTGTGCACGGCATATTAACTTTTAAGCATCTTGCTCCGCAGCCACCTCGTGTAGCTGGACCCATGCAGAGTATCCCTTGCTCAAGTAAACATCTTTCAGGGTCAGGAGTTTTCTCGTACACTCGGTAAATTTTCGAGATTTTCTTTTCTTCCCTCTTTCTTGGGCATTCATCGCAGACTGATTTCAGCGGTGCAAGCACTGAGCCTTTTGGTGGTAGCTCGCCTTTGGCTATGGTTTCTAAAGCGTACAAGGTGCGCTCGACTGCTGGTGGGCATCCTGGGACATAATAGTCTACTTCGACTGTTTGGTCTAATGTTTTAACTGTATCGTAAAATTCTGGAAGTTCAAGTTCTCCTTCCTTCACTGTTACTCTAGTTTTTGGTATCACGTTGTTGGGGTTGTGTGTAGAAAATGTTTTGAGAAAAGCCTTTTCAAAAACTTCTTTTCTGTTTGCTATGTTCGCTAGACCTGGAATTCCTCCAAGCTGCGCACAAGCACCGTAAGCAATCAATATTTTCGACTTCTTTCTCAGAAGCTTCGCCATTTTCTCGTTTTCTTCTGTCCTAATGGCTCCGTTGAAAAAGCAGACATCTATGTACTTGTCTGGCATGTTTTCAACGTCTTTATATTTTATGTCCATGGCTACTGGCCAGAAAACTATGTCTGCAATTTGCACAACATCTAGGATTTTCTCGTTTATGTCTAGAACAGCTATCTCGCAGCCACCGCAACTGGCAGCCCAGTAGAAAGCGAATTTTAATTTTTCTTTAGCCATTTTACTCCCTCCCGCTTTGAATTTCGTTTAAAAGGTCAAAGGGTTTTACCCTAAGTTCGTTTAGGGCTAGTTCTTCAGGCGTGAAACCCATGGCTAAGCCTAACAACTGTGGATAGTGCAGCACGGGTAAGCCGAATTTTTCGTTGAAGGCTCTCTCAATTCTAGGCTGATTCATGTCAAACATCATGTGACAGAATGGACAAACTGTGATAAGTGCTTGGGCGCCAACAGCTCTAATATGTTCAAGTTTTTCTTTAGCCATCTGGAATGGAATTGACTCGTTTACCCCTATTATCGGGTTTCCGCAACATTCAGCCTCATCCATGTAATCTAGACATTTCGCACCAGTCAACTCAATCAATTCTTTAAGAAGCCTTAGGTTTTCTGGGTCATCTTTCTCTATGAGCTTTTTGGGACGGACAATGTGGCAACCAGTGTGTTGAGCAACACGAAGGCTGGTTAATGGCTTCTTGACGGCGTCTTTTATTTTTTCAAAGCCTACATCTTCAGATAAAACGTAAACGAGATGTTTAACTTCAATTGTTCCTTTAAACTCCATGCCAAACTCGGCAAGATACTTATTAATTCTCTCCCGTTCTTCCTTATCTTCCTTAAGCGTTTTATTCACCTTGCACAATGTGCCGAAACAGCCGTTACACAATGTGAGAATGTTCAAGTTCTCCCTTTCTGCGACACAAAGGTTCCTTGCAGCTAAAGTTAACATTACATCATGATTCACTGGGTCCATTGGGAAGCCGCAGCAGTTATACTCTGGCATTTCAACAAGTTCCACTCCAAGCTTTGCCAGAACTTTTCTTGCGGAGATTTCGTAGCTTGAAAGCCTATAGGGGATAACGCATCCTAAAAACAGCAAATATCGTGGTTTTTCTTCACTCATCTACTCTACCCTCCCAAACGTTTCCACGTTTTCAAGAAGTTTAGCAAAACCGGTTATCTCGAAGAGTTTAGCTATCTCTTGAGGCTTAGTTTTTGGCAGTGGCGGCAAGCCTATTTGCGCTCTCCTTGTATGTCTTGACTCTGGGATTACATATACGAAGCCTGTTTTCATCAAGTTGTTGGCTAGTTCCTTGAAAACAAGCGGCATTGAATTTGTGTGTTTTACGGATAGGTTTCGAAGGACGCGCACAACGTGGGCGATGTCAACGTTTTGAGGACAATGGTCGATGCATGTGTAGCATGTTGTGCAGAGCCAAAGGTCCTTGTCTGAGAGGATTCTATCCTTTAATCCTAGCTGTATCATGCGTGCGATTTTTCTAGGTCTGTAGAAGTTGCTGAAACGTGAAACTGGACAGTCTGCGGTGCAGGTGCCGCATTGATAACATAGCATTATTTTTTCTGCGCCGTGGATTTTGGAGATTTCATACTTGAATTTCGGATCCATTTCTTCTGCTTTTATGATGTTTAAAACTTGTTCTTGGGTTTCACTCATGTTTCAACTCCTCCTTTCAGCGGGCTTGGTCCAAGCTTCTTTATCTGTTCAACCATGTCCTTCACCACAGCTGCGAATTTGTCTCCTTCGCTTGCAGAAATCCACTCCAGCCGTACGCGTTCAGGTTCAATTCCATACTGTTCCAAGACCTTTTTTAACAGCTTTATTCTTCTTAAGGCTTTAAAATTTCCGCTAAGATAGTGACAGTCTGATGGTAGGTGGCATCCCGCAACCAAAACGCCGTCTGCACCGTTTTTGAATGCTTCCAGAATAAAAGCTGGGTCTACTCTGCCGCTGCACATGACGCGTATTATTCTTATGTTCGGCGGGTATTGGATTCGGCTTACTCCAGCTAGGTCTGCTCCAGCATAGCTGCACCAGTTACATAGGAAACCAATTATTTTTGGTTCAAAATCTTCTCTTTTGTCGCTCATGCTTTCACCTCTACCAGAGCGGCTTTAACTTGGGCTAGAATTTCTTCTGTGGTGAAGTGTCCCATGGTTATGGCTTTTGTGGGGCATGCTGAACCACAGGCGCCGCAGCCTTTACATAAGGCTTCAATTACGTGTGCAATTAGTTTTCCGTCGGCTTGTTCTTTCATTTCTATTGCACCGTACGGACATAGATGTTCACAAATTCTACACCCACTACATAAATCTTCGTTTACGTTTGCTATGATTCCTTCCATTTCAAGTGTTGGTTTTGACAGTATTGTGGTTGCTCTGGCGGCTGCTGCACAGGCTTGAGCTATGCTTTCGTCTATGTATTTTGGTGAGTGGGCCATTCCGCATAGGAAAACGCCTTCTGTAGCGAAGTCTACTGGTCTGAGTTTCATGTGTGCTTCTAGGAAGAAACCGTCTTTTGTGAGGGGGACTTTAAGCATTTCAGCTATGCGTTTGTTGTCTGGGTTAGGAACAGTGGCGGCGCTTAAAACCAGTAGGTCTGGCTCGATTTCAACTTCTTCTTTTAATACTGGTTCTAAGAAGGTTACTTTTAATTTTCCATTTTCCTTTATTACCCGCGGCTTCCTTTCATCTTCATAACTTATGAAAAGCACACCTTTCGTTGCAGCTTCGCGGTAATAGTCTTCTCTGAAGCCATAGGTCCGTATATCCTTGTATAAAACGTAAATTTCTGTTTCTGGACTTATTTCTTTGATTTTCAAGGCGTTTTTTATTGCTTGACCACAGCATATTCTCGAACAGTTGGGTCTTTCTTCGTTTCTCGCTCCAATACACTGAATCATTACAACTGTTTTTGCGTTAAATTCTCCTCGGGCTATTTTCTCTTCCAATTCATGCTGTGTTAATACTCG
>PIXZ01000062.1 GCA_003601605.1 Candidatus Bathyarchaeota archaeon | reverse complement strand
TAGCAGGCTGTTGCAAGGAAATCCACGTTGTCTCTTTTTACATCTATTGGGATAACTCCAGCCGATTGTATGGCGTCTACAATTAAGTAAGCGCCATGCTCATGGGCTATTTCGCTTAAAGCACGAAGGTCGTGGCGAAAACCATTAACATATTCAACATGACTTACGGCCACAGCCACGGTGTTGTCGTCAACAGTCTTCTCCACGTCTTCTAACAAAATCTTTCCATCAACATTTCTGACATACTCAACTTTCACGCCTAATTTTCTGCGCAGCCAAGGATAAACAACAGAGGGATACTCCAAATCCGTTGTGACAATTTTCGACCCGCGTGGATAATGCAAAACGTTCGCTGCAATATTTAATCCTACAGAAGTGTTCTCAACAAAAGCTATTTCCTCAGGCTTCGCACCTATCATCTTTGCGAAGAAAGGTTTTCCGCCATCGTTCCATTCAATCGAAGAAGTTCCGAAGTTCGAGAAATCGTCAACATATCTGCGGACAACGTCTGCAACTGGTTTCGGAAGGGGAGATTGAGCAGCATGATTCATAAACACCCTATTTCGCGTAACTGGAAACTGTTCACGAATCTTCTCCACATCCATACGAAAACCTTCATCCACATCTTTTAGTAACCCTAAATTAGGACACGTTAACTATTAAACTCTAAGGGTTTAAAAATGAGTGAAAAAGAAATAATTGCAGTTACAACGCCCCACTTGCCAGGGTACGAGATAGTCAAGATTTTAGGAATCGTACATGGTTTGACTGTGCGAACCAGAGGCGTCGGTGGAAAACTTGTCGCTGGCATTGAAGGAATTTTCGGAGGAGAGGTTACAGCATACACTTCAGAATGCGAAAAAGCCAGAAGAGAATCCTTAAAAAGGCTTATTGAAAACGCTAAAAAAATGGGTGCCAACGCCATTGTAAGGGTGGACTTCGAAACAAGCGACATCCTTCAAGGAACAGCCACCCTTTTCTCTGCCTATGGAACAGCAGTCATAGTCAAACCAGCAGAGAAGGAACGATGAGTTACCTAAAACACTTCCACTTTTTCTTTAACAACCCCTTCAACTCAGCCACAGTTTCCTCAACCTTTTTTCTGCAAAAAGCTGGTTCAACAGGCGGAGTATAAGGCTCTTTAACATTTATTTCCTCTAAACCAATCGCTCCTGCAACAAGAGCATACCAGCAAAAAGGCAAAACCTTCGGGTTATATCCACTTCCAGGAATCAAAATAAACTTTCCATCACAAACTTTGTTAGAAGTTTCTCTGATTAAACGCGATAAACGGAAAAAACCGTTAACTGTCAAACCTAAATCGCCCAGCATATCAGCAAAATGGGCATCGCTACCACCATTTGCAATAACAACATCAGGCTGAAACTCTTCAGCCAAAGGAACAAAAACTTTTTCCAAAGCGTAAAGATAAGTGTCATCGCCTGTCCCTGGCGGCAAAGGCACATTAACATTATAACCTTCTCCAGCGCCTTCGCCAATCTGCCAAACAAAACCAGTTCCAGGATAAAGAGTCCTAGGGTCTTGATGCAACGAAATGTACAGCACGCTGGGGTCTCGATAGTAAATGTCGCTTGTTCCATTCCCAAAATGCACATCGTAATCCAATATCAAAAATCGATTCACATCGTAGTTACATCGCAAGTATTCAACTAAAACCGCCACATCATTGAACAAACAGAACCCGCCTCCATAATTTCTTCCAGCATGATGATAACCACCACCTAAAGAAATAGCCCGCTTAGCCTTTCCCTCAAAAACAGCCTTACCACAAGTTATGCTGCCTCCCACCACCAAAAGTGCAGCCTCAAGAATTTCCGGAGAAACAGGAGTCTCAATGTCATACGGCTTTCTCTCCTCTGCCAAACGAAAAATCAAATTCACATACCTTTCCTCATGAACCATTAACAATTCCTTTTTTGAAACAGCCTCGGGCTTTACAACGCTAATCTCTGAAAGACCTAACAAGCCTTGACCTTCAAAAAACCTCATAGCATTAACAAATCGATCCCCTCTAAACGGATGACCTTCTCCTAAATCATACTGCCTAAACTTCTCATGAAAAGTCATTACCGTTTTATCAATCATAAACAACACTTAGAAACAATGAAGTTGTTAGAATAAATAAAATCTGCGTTTTTACGGGCTGATGAAAAAAGAAGAGAAAATAAAAGTAGTTTGTTCTTAAGCTTCTTGCTGTTCTCCTTCACTCGTAACTTCGGTTGGTTGAGGCTCCTGTTCTTCGCTAGGTAAATCTTCCTGTGGTGGTTCCTGCAGCGTCTCAGATTCTACTATATTCACTTCCACAGTTGGTTCTTGATTTTCCAAATTTTCAACTTCAGGAGCAGGAACTTCCACGTTCTCTAGGGAAGGCGTTTCTATTTCCTGCTGAGCACTTATGTCCGGCGATGGAACTTGTATGCCAGCTGAAAGCTGATTTACAGCCTCTTTTACAGCCTCTAACTCTTGTTTTGCGGTTTCAAGACCCGTTGACAAAAGGTTTGTTTCTCTTTGGTAAACCTCTTCTTCTATTTCGCCAGTTACATGTTGAATTTCAAAGTTTGCGTAAAGCGTTTCCAACATGTGAATGTGTTTTTCCAGTTCTGCCATTTTAGACTTCATTTTCTCCAGTAACGCTTTCTGTTGTCGTTCAATCTCTGCAATAGCCTCATCTATTTCCTTATTAAATTCTTCATAGGTTGTCGGAGAAATTCTTCCCGTATTTAGTAAATTGTCCAAAGCTTGCTTCTTTTTCTTTGCAATCTCGTATTCTTCGTTTAATCTGTTAAAAGACTGTTTCCACGAAACCAATTTTAAACACCATCATTTTTTAGCCTTGAAATTAGGAAATAACATTTGTTATTATCCAGATATATCGCTAAGTGTTAAGAAACGCGTTGTTTCTTCGTTAATTGAAAATCTAAGTATAAAAATCCGTTATTAACTCGCATGTTTCTATAATAAAACTTTTAAACGAATTTCAAAACATCAACTCTATAAAATGACATTTTTGTTTAAACTTCTCCTATTCTGTTTCAACTTCTAACTCGGAATTAGAATAAAATTTAAATATTTATATCCAACATAAAATGTTATAACGTGAATAAACATGACGGCACTCACAATAATTGTCGGCGGTGAAAGATTGGAAGGAAAAATCCTCAAAAAAATGCACGAACGAATAATAAAAAACTTCATGGACATAATAATCCTCGCAGAACTAAGAAACGGAGCCATGAGCGGCTACGACGTAATCTCCTTCATCCACAACAAATTCCACCTCCTAGTAAGCTCAGGAACAGTATACTCTCTACTCTACTCTCTAGAAAGAAACGGACTAATCGAAGGAACATGGAACGAAAGAAAAAGAGTATACAAACTAACAGAAAAAGGCAAAAAAACCATAGAAATAATACTAAGCGCCAACGACAAAATCAAAAATTTCGTAACAAGCCTCCTAAAAGTCCAATCCACCACCTAATTTTTAACTCCTAACATCGAAATACTAAAAAACACCCTCACTAATCTTTTTCAAGAACAAAATAAACACGGGCCCGTAGCTCAGCAAGGATAGAGCACCGGGCTTTTAAGCCGCAAAGCACAAAGAAGAAACCCGGGGGTCCCGGGTTCAATTCCCGGCGGGCCCGCCAGTATTCTGTCGAGAAACCGTGGGTTTTTAGGAGGGTAGGTCATTGAACCTGAAAAAGAAAAGCTCGTCAAATAAATTTCAAAATTTCTGGTAACGTAGAAAGCTTTGCTGTTTCAGGAGTTATTAACACTTTTATGTGAATTGTTGAGAATATTATTTGCAAAAAACACATCCTTTATAGTAATATTCGTTATTACGAAATACGATTAAAGAACACTGCATTTAATAAGTTATCTATGATGCGGGTCAAAATAAAAACTGCAGCGGTAATGCTGACAATAATCATTACTCTTCTTGGTTTTACAGTGGAAAACATAAATTCTGCTTATACTCAAAGCACAGGTGGAAACATCGACCTTTTCACACAAAAAGAATCCTATAACGGAAAAGGCCCAAACGCTCCAAGTGACATGTTTGGTTTAGATGAAAAAGTTCGAATCTATGCAAACGTGACCTATAACGAATGGCCTGTGCAAAATCTTCTTGTGGCTTTTGAAATTATGGGGCCTAGAAATCCCGTTGAAAACATTACCTTTTATAGAATAGCAATTACGAACTCTACGGGTATTGCGACGATAGAATTTCGAACACCCAGTATTGTAAATGAAAGTGTGTTTGGCGAATGGAACGTTATTGGAGTTGTCAGCATTGCAGAGCGAATTTATCAGGATACTGTTAAATTTAAAGTTGGCTGGATCATAGAGATAGAAAATTTAAAAACTATAAATGAAGATTATAAAGAGCAGATATTTTTCCCTAAAAGGAGTTATGTGGGAATAGAAGCCATTTTGAAAAATAATGCCTTCACCGAGAAAGTAGCCACTTTAACTGTTACAATTTATGACAATCTATCTATACCAGTTAACGCAACAGAATTAACTGATTTTATTGTAGAACCCAACGGAACATTAGTTCCTGTCTACTTCTTTTTGTATATTCCAGAAACCGCGTATGCAGGAAATGCAACAGTTTACTTACAAGCATATACAAAGCCTACCGAACTTGGTGGGGTTCCATACTGCCCAGAGTTTTCCAAAAACTTTGTTATTACCGAAAGTAGATATTTTTTGAGGGTTAAAACTGAACCAGCTGGTTTAATAGAAATCTCTGGTGAAGGCTGGTATGATGAGTATACTAATGTAAGTTTAACCGCTCCTGAATATGTTTTTATTTCATCAAATGTGCGTTATAGGTTTAGTTATTGGGATATTGATGGGACACCAGTGTCTGACAACCTCATTAGCGTGTTTATGGATGCTAATCATACGGCAACAGCCCATTATGTTCGCCAATATTATCTGAGCGTGAAAACCGATCCGCTGAACATCGTGGATATTTCTGGTGAAGGCTGGTATGATGAGTATACTAATGTTTCTCTCACTGCTTCTACAGTTTCTAACTATAGTTTTGAATATTGGGATGTAAACGGTGTTTCCCAAGGCGATGGAATCAGCGCAATCAATGTCTTTATGGATGCACCAAAAAATGCCACTGCCCACTATGTTCCCATAATTACATACACGCTAACTATAATAGCGACTAGCGGAGGCAAAACAGATCCACATCCAGGAACATACACTTATGCTGCAGATTCTCAAGTTAAAGTAAAAGCAATACCTGAACCAAATTATGTCTTTGATCATTGGGAGCTTGACGGTGTCAATGTAGGTTCGGCTAATCCTTACATGGTTTTGATGGATAAGGATCACACATTAGAAGCTGTTTTTTCGCCAGCTGTTGCGGGCTGGTTTATCCCTGAATGGTTTTATTGGATTCTATTTTTGCTTCTTCTATTCTTAATTGTCTTGGTGATTATTCTAATTTATCGTAGAAGAAAGAGTAAGAAGTCTAAGGAGGCCTTTTATTCTGGTTGGACTGCTTGGTATTATGGTTATGATTTGCGTGAGAGGACTAGAAAATTTTAGTAAATGTGGGCCTGGGCCGGGAGAGATTTGAACTCTCGACCTTTCGGTTATCAGCCGAACGCTCCAACCAAGCTGAGCTACCGGCCCTCTTCAACGTACAACTTTTTCAAATGTTTTCCTATTAAAGTTTTCCAGATAAAAAATAGAGTTTAGAGGAACAAGGCGTTTCTGCCTGCTCCTCCGTTTGGTACGCTGAGGAGCCTTAAATATTTAAGCACAAATATGTTATCCAATGGATAAAGCTCATACTCTAACTCTTGAGTTTCTAGAAGAATACTGAAAGTTCTATGTAAACGTGGAGGATACCAATCGTAGGTAAGAGTAATGTTTTCCCCTGGAAGAAGCGTGACTGTAGTTGAATATATTAGGGTAGGCTGCAAATAGCTCGGAGGAGTCCATATTTCATGCGTGAAATAATAAAGGGTTACGTTAAACGTTTCCAAACGGTTTCCATTATTAGCAACCGTGTAAGTTAGGTGAAGAGGTTGATCCCACGGAGCATTTAACCCGGAAACTGTGAGGCTGACGGCTGTTACATCATAAACTGGAAATGGTATGCCGAAACAGTAAACTGCTCCGTCAGTAGAGCTTATAATTACGTGGTCATCTGTTAAAGCGGGAGATGCCACTACAGAGTTGCCGATCAGATAGCTCCAAACAACTTGTCCTGTAGTTTCATTTAGACAGTATATTTTGCCGTCTAAAGATCCTATATAAATAAGCGAGTTGTTGCTAATCGCTGGAGATGACATATTAATTGGATCTATTAGCTCTGTCCATAGAGGCGGATTTGGCGACATCTCTTTAAAACAGTATATGTTTCCATTTTCGTCGGCAACTACGACCAATCCTTTCACTGTATCCACGCTGGGTGACGACGTCACAGGGGCAACCGTTTGATATTCCCATATCAGGTCTGGCGTATTGCCTGTGGCGTTCAAAGCTAAGACCCTAGGTAGATCATATGTTCCTATGAAGAGCATTCCATTATGAATGGCTGGACTTGAAATAACAGGGCTGAAGGTTTGATATTCCCATATCAGTGTTCCTGTGTCTTCTTCTAACGCATAAATTGCTCCATCATAACTTCCGAAAAAAACTCTATTATATGCCACGGCTGGAGAAGATTGTATTTTTCCGCCTGCAGAGAAATTCCATATTTGAGTCCCTGTAGTTTGATTTAACACATAAAAGTAACCATCCGAAGTGCCGAAGAATATCTTATCATCAGCGACCGTAGGAGGCGAAGTAACAGTTGCACTAGTTGGTAGGTCATATGTCCATCTCAACATCCCAGTAATTTCATCTAAAGCGTAAAGTTTTCCAGGACTACCCACTCCGAAAAATACGGTTCCATTATAAATCGCTGCTGAAGTGCTTATAGAATTATTCGCTGTGAACTCCCAAATCTTTTCACCCGTTATTAAATCTAATCCATAAAAAGTTGAGTTTGCACTGAAAAATACCATGTTATCAGTAATACGTACTGAACTGCACTGAATGGTATAAAGGGGAGCGCCGTATGAAGTATCATTTACTGATGTTATCTGGCGATAATACAAAGGAGTATTATTAACGGGTCCGATTACATTTGAAAATCCGGTCTGAAAAGCATAATTTCCATGTTGGCTCCAAGAGTCATAGTTTTGCCTTGAAGGGCTGTCTCCTGGTGGGCCATTCCAGGCAAAGTTTGCCTTGGGATTGTACATGACAAATGGAATTTTGGCGGCACGGACACCAGAACCCATGGTTGGTTCTTGCTTTTTTGTACTCCAGTATTTTACAAAATTTTTTGTGGTTTTTCGAGCAAAATCAAATATTTCTCCTATGTGAAGCCACCCGTCCTTGTTAAAATCAAACCTTGACTTCTGGTTTATCGCACCGATTATCCCTATTGGTCCTATATGCTTATAGTTGGTATACAGGTCAGTGTGTCCTGTAAAATATGTCCAATTGCCAGGAGAATTTCCCCATGTTTCACTAGTTCCATAGGCTTTTTGATTGTACTTACAGGCCGATAGTATCACTCTTCCTTTTCTCAGTAAGTTTTCCTGATAATTATGGTGTGAATCAAAAGCTCCTATGTAACGTTCACTGTAGCATGAATCAAAAATCAATAAAGTACAATTAGAAGATGATAGATCCCCATGGTTAAATGCGCGTTTGAGTTCCTCACTAGATATTTTGGGGTCTGGATTAACGTCTTTTCCTAACAGTATATATGGAAACTTGTAAGAAGAAGAACTGTTAAGTCCAGAGTGCCCACAATAATAGAAGATACGTATCGTAAAAGTGTTGCTACATCCAGGGGATGTTGCTCCTAGAAAACTTCGAATTTCATTAAGTATTCTTGATTTATCACTTATTCCGCCATTGTAGAATCTCTTGGCATCTTCATACAATGAATTGTAAGGGACTGCCGAAAACAGATGTATATGAGAGTAAAAATTAACACCAATGTAATTGGAAGTTCTATTTTGCCAATTAAAGAACTTTGTTAAGTTCATAATAAGATGTTCAGCTGATTTCATAGAGACATTACCAAAATAACCCTCTATTGCCAGTAATCTAAAATCTATGTTAACCCTAGGTTTGGAATGGAAGTATATTTTAAAATCATCCCAATATGCTTCGCCATATTGTTCAACTCCATCTTCAATGTCTCCCACAACAAATGGTGGACGATTAAACGTTCCACCATGAAAACGGCAAAATTGATCCTCAACTACATATTTTTTATTAACTGTGTCATAAACATCAATGTAAAATCCTGTGCCCGGAACCACCCAATAAGTTATACGATACCATCTATTTTCTTCTAAAGTAGTTATGTTATATCTGGAACCTCCCATTTCCCAATAAAGTGTTGCACCCTGAATACCTGTAATTATATGCTGGTTCCTAAATACATTTAGAAGATTATTATTAGTTCCAGGAATACAGAAATAAAATTCAATTACATATTTTTTAGAATAATCGATTGAACACAGACTTCCATTGCTCAGCGGAGGACTCATCCAGTCACTAGGACCTATCGCAAAAGCGAAACCTGAGTTTTGAGAAGAAGAATTCACATGAAGGCTATATGGTGAAGAATACGTTTCTAGGGTGGAAAACTCTACTACTGCATTGCTACCTCCTTTCTTCATGGTCCAACCCTGAAGAGACCAAGATTGAAAACTATTAGCCCACAATGTGGAGGGTAAAACAAAATGGAAACTTTGAGCGTTTCTTACAAACGTCAACTGTAAACTAACAAGTAAAATTATAATGAAAATGCTACTAGCAAAAGTCCTTTTCAAGAACTTTCACCTATTTATAATCTAAAGTTTGACAAAATAAAACTTATGGAAAATGTTTCTATTGGTTAACGAAGAAAGACTTTAATCTATGTTAAAATAGACCTGTAAAAGATTAAATTAATAAATGGGCCCGTAGCCTAGTTTGGATTAAGGCGTCGGCCTTCGGAGCCGGAGAGCGTGGGTTCAAATCCCACCGGGCCCGTGTTTTCGTACTAGACTGTAGTCTTTTATTTTTGAAAATTAAAACTTGTAAGTTCTGCTAACGTGAGGTTTTTGCTGTGGACGGAAATAGTTTTAAACATCGGTTTAAAGTTTTGACTTGAATTTTATCCATGAAAACATAATCTAAGTTTAGCACTCAATCTTTAATCGTTTGAATAATTCAAATATTGCAAAATCTTTCAGTGTTTTGCCCTCTTTTACGTATTCCTCAAAGCTATTGTAGAGCTCTTTGTATGATTCTACATTCCATTTTAATTCTTTTAGTTCCGGATAGTTTCTTAGTTCTTCTAGTTGCTCTTCGAAACTTTCAACCAACAAGTTTAGTTTACTTGAAGTTTTTCTTTCAAGAAACCTTGCTAGCACTTCGTCTACGAGAGTATGTTGTTTATCGTCAAGTTTTGTTAAGCAAGGCAACGCTTCATCTATATATAAATGAGCAAGTTCATGTATTGCAATGTGGATAGCCTCCTTTAAAGCATTGTCGATCTTCTCAGTAGAGGTTTTTACACCAGTTATTTTTTCCAAATACTCAACAGCCAGTGAAAAAGTTCTTTCAAACGCCATTCCACTCAAACGTAATCCTCCGGCTTTTAGGTTCTTAGATTCTATTACATTTATAAAGCTTACAAATTTTATGAAAATGACTTACAACATCATACCTTTTATTAGAACTACCGCTATGTGAAATGAAGTGAAATAGCAGAACAACAACTTACATTAGAAGAATAGTTCAAATGAAACTGTGAAAATCGCTTGCTGTTTACTAAATTTGCTGAAAATGATCTGCCGGATTTAGATTAATTTTTACAAGACATCCCATAAAATTGCTTTTTTACGAAAAAGAAGTTGGTGGACGGGGCGGGATTTGAACCCGCGACCTCCACGATGCCAACGTGGCGATCATTCCAAGCTGATCTACCCGCCCTCAAACTGATTAAGCTGCGGAATTTGCTATAAGTGTTTCTTATCCGTAATGTAAATAATTTTTTAGCATTTTTTCGATATCCTTTGGCTTTTTGTTTAGGTTTTCCCGTAGATTTTTGTCGTTGTAGGCTTTAAGCTTCTCTATGGTCTTGTCAATTAATTTTTTAGGAAAAACGTTATCGGCTTCATAGAGTTCTCTATCTTTCTTTAAGTTGTCTGCAGATTCGCTGCATGAGCGCGGTAGACTTTCAAATTTTTTGTTTTTAGCATTGGATTTTTCTATGTGCAATTCTCTAGCAAGATGTAATGCCTCTTTAGTGTTTCTTAAACCATAAGTTGTAGCTGTGGCTATTCCAGCAAAAAGCAGGTATGTATTTGCCAGCGGGTCAGGTGCTCTAAATTCAATAGTTTCTCTGCAACTGCTCTTTTCCCGTTTTTCTTTCTTAAAATTCCACCATAAAGGTATGCGTATTAGGGCTAAACGATTTCTAGCACTCCAACAAATTTGCATAGGCGACTCTTTATGGGCAATAAAACGTATATGAGAAACTGGTGTTGGATTTCCAAAAGCCGTGAGACTTCGTGAAAACCTTAAGAGTCCACCGATTATTTTCTTAGCTTCAACGCTTAAGGCGGCTTTGTCGTTTACTAGAATGTTTTTGTTGTTTTTCAAAGCGCACAGATGTATATGCATCCCGTTTCCAGCGTGTTCCAAAGAAATTTTTGGAGAAAAGGATGCAGCCACGCCATGCTTTAGGCAAATATTCCGTATAACCCATTTGGCAATGGCAACGTTTTCAGCCGTTTTCCCTAGACTTTGGGGTGTAAACTCTATTTCATGCTGCTCGAAAAGCGTATTATCCTTACTTATCCTATATCCTACTTCGCTATGCCCGTATTTTGTAGAAATGCCCATTTCAGCCAAAGTAACCAAAATCTCATTTCTCAAATTCTCGAACATAGCGAAAGGCGAAGATTCATGATAATTCTTGTCTGAATTATTGGGAAAAAGAGTTTCCCCTTCTTGTTTTGCGATTATGTAAAATTCAAGCTCAGCCAAGGCTTTTAAGGTAACTCCTGTTGAGGCGTATAGTTTTTCTTCAGCTTTTGCTAAAACATTTTTTGGAGCCATAGGCAATGGTTTTCCATCTTCGTCTAAGTATTCGCATAAAATGTTTAAGGTTGGCATAGCGGAAAAGGGGTTAATAAACGCCTTGTTAACTTGTGGTTTTATGTAGATGTCGCTTTGGTCTGGGTCTATGAAAGAGAAGAGGTTTGAACCGTCCACTCTTTCGCCAAACTCTAAAACCTCCTCAACCTTGTCCCTGTCAGCTGCGTAAAAGCTTAAGGTTTTCAGTCTTCCATCTTCTGGAATATGGCATAGGTTTAAAATTTTAACGTTTTTTTCTGATATAAACCTTAAAACTTCTTCGTTTTCGGTAAAATTCAGTTTTCCTTGCATGTTAAGTGACTTCCTTCTTTTTGGGTGTTCTAACCCATTTTCAAAACAGATATTTTAACTCTCCCATACAACTTTTAATTTTCAATAAGTACGAATACGTCTTCACATGGATATGTTTTAAGGATTCGCTAGGTTTATTTATAAAGAAAGGAATTTAGTAAAGTAGAAGAAAAGGGAGAAACAATGCCTAAAAAAGAACCGTCCAAAGACGAAGCATTAGAAGCATTAGACTTCATAATTAACGTCTTAAAAGAGCATGAAAAGGACTTGGACCGTTTAATAAACGAGCTGGGCATAATAACAGAAAAACTTGGAGATACAGGTGAATTCAGCGGGAAAATAGAGAAGGTTGAAGAAAGACTGACCACATTGCAGAATGAGATAGCAAATTTAATCACTTACTTGTCTGCATCTCAAGAAGCACCTATACCTGTTCAGCCTGTTCCTTCACAAGAAGCTGAAGCAGTAACAGCTGGAGCGCGCGGTCCCCCGGTGATTTTGCGCTGTAAACAATGGGAAGACTTCCAAACATTAGCTCATCAAGCCCAAACGGTCTCCTTTCTATACAGAGACACGGAGAAAACGTTTCAAGTGGATGCCCTAAAAAACAATCAGGTGATAACCTACAGCGGCGAACTCCCGAAACCCACATCTATGCTGAAAACATGGCTTTCTAAGCAATTAGGAATTCCGGAGAAAAAGATTCTTGAAGGAATTTTAGCCATAGGTTAGACGCGTTTTTCGTTTGTAGATTCTAGTTATTTAGTAAAGTTTTTATAGTTGACTAGTATCTTAAGTCTTACGATGCTTGGAGGACGAAGGTTGAAGGTTGAACCGCATGGCCTTGAATCGGTTTTTCCGTTTTTCGAAGCCTTCTCCTTTCTCCTCGATGACGGAATTGGCTGTGTGGTTCGCCAAAAGACGATGATGTCCTCCTTCTTTGATGTTTGGTGGGGGTTGGTTGTGTGAGTGGTGGTGAGGGTGTTTTGCGGGAGTTTCGTAGGGAGTTTTTGAGGTTTATGATGGTTATGGAGGAGCTGCGTTTTTTGAGGTGTGTTTCTGAGGATTTGAAGAGTTTTAGGAAGATGTTGAAGTTGAAGAAGTTTGATTGACGGTGTTTGGGCGCGGGTAAAAGGCTTTAAATGTCTTTTGTTGGTATTCTTTAGGGACAGCCATGGAAGGTTCAAGAGGGAATCTGTATTTCTTTAACACTTTGACGCGGAAGAAGGAAAGGTTTGTTCCTCTAGAGAAGGGCAAGGTGAAAATGTATACTTGTGGACCTACGGTTTATGATTATGCTCATATTGGAAATTTTAGGGCTTTTGTTTTTGAAGACTTGCTTAGAAGATGGCTGAAGTATCGTGGGTTTAGAGTTGTGCAGGTTATGAATATTACTGATGTGGATGACAAGACTATTAGAGGGTCTAGGAAGAAGGGGGTTTCGCTCAAGGAGTATACTGAATATTATACTAAGGCGTTTTTTGAGGATATTGCGGCGTTAAACATTGAGAAGGCTGAATTTTATCCTAGGGCGACGGAGCATATTCCTGAAATGGTGGCTTTGATTAAAAAGTTGTTGGAGAAGGGTTATGCTTACAGAGGCGAAGACGGGTCTATTTATTATGCTATTTCCAAGTTTAA
>PIXZ01000010.1 GCA_003601605.1 Candidatus Bathyarchaeota archaeon | reverse complement strand
TTCTTCTTCCAGTTGCATCCGGCTCCCCAAGCCTCATTCTAACGCATTTAAGCACTATTTTATCGTCTTTCTTTGACGCTTCTACGGGTTGAGTTAGAAAACGAAATTCTATGCCGTCTTCCTTTGCCTTCTCTATTTCCTCACTTATGGCAGGCATCTCCTTTTCCGTCCGCCTATAGAGAATCGTCGGCTTGGCACCTAGCCTTTTCAGAGTCCTAGCGACGTCTATGCTAACGTTTCCTCCACCTATAACCGCTACATCCGTTCCTGGAGGCTCTTTTAATCCTCTATTTACTCTTTTTAGAAAGTCTAATCCCGCCATCATGAGTTCTTCACCCGGTATCCCGATGTTTCTTTCTTTCCATGCACCAACCGCTAACAGTACAGCATCAAATTCCCGCTTGATATTATCTTCAAAAGTTAGGTTTCCACCTATAGCCGTTTTAGTTTTAATTTCTACGCCCATTTCAACGAGTGCAGCTACTTCTTTCTCCACTATTTCTTTTGGAAGCCTATAGGGGGGTATTCCGTATGTGAGCATTCCACCTGGTTTTTCTTCGCTTTCAAATATAGTTACTCTATGTCCTGCCTTTCTTAAGTAATAGGCTGCTGAAATACCGGCGGGTCCAGAACCTATTATGGCAATTTTCTTATCTGTTTCTGCAGAAATTTCAAGGAAATCACTTTTAGTCTTTTTTTCAAGGATTTGGTCGCCTAAGAACCTCTCCACAGCCCTTATGGATATGGCTTCATCATATTCGCTGCGGTTACAATTTTGTTCACAAAAGTGGGGGCAAACTCTTCCTGTGATGGATGGGAAAGGGTTTGTTTCTAAGAGTATTTTTGCTGCTTCTTCGATTTTTCCATTTCTAATTTGTTCGAAAATTTTTGGAATGTTATTGTGGGCTGGACAGTTGTATGTGCATGGTGAGATAAGTTCAATCCAAACGGGTCTGAAGTCTCTCCAAAAGCCTGTTTTTCCGGCGCTTCCGACTGTTGGAACAGATAGCGCTGTAACGGGCATTTCTTTACGGTTTTTTGGTATAACAAGCATTTATTTCACCATCCTTTTATCAACCGTTCATAGGCAAGTTCCGCTGCCTTAGCGTTTTTCTCTCCAGCGCTTCCAGACCATGTTGTTTTTATGGCTTTCAAAACGCTTTCAAGTTTAACTTCGTTTGTTGCTTTTGCGAAAGCTCCTAAAATTGAGGTGTTAACAACTGGAAATCCAGCGACAAGCAAGCCTAATTCAAGTGCAATTCCAGTTGCATCCACGGTGGCTACTCTCCAGCCATTTAAGTTAACTTCTTCAGGTTTTTTTGTCGTGTTTATGAGAGCCAAGCCTTCTTTTTTCAAACCTTCAGTTAGGTTTACAATTTGCATGAGTTCGGGAGATAAAACTACAATGTAATCAGGATTGATAATTTGGCTGTGTATACGTATTGGCTCATCGCTTATCCTTGTGAAAGCTTTCACCGGAGCTCCTCGTCGTTCTGCACCAAAGTATGGAAAGGCTTGAACGCATTTACCTTCTAAGAAAGCTGCGTGTGCCAACAACTGCGCAGCGGTTACCGCTCCTTGTCCGCCGCGTCCGTGGATTCTGATTTCTTTAAGCACACTTCTCCCTTCCATTGAGAATTGAAAATTGAATCGCTTTATCTTTATTAGTGTTAGCTTAAACAAGCAGTAAAAACAACATTAGAATTAAGCCTGTAACTGCAAATATGGGAACCACTATTTTTTTCGCTCTCTGAATTGTTTTATCGACGAGAAAGCAGAGTTTTTCCAAGAGTTTTTCTCCAATGACTGTTATGTCTGAAATTGTTATTCGGCGGCAAGCACTTTTAGCGGGTTCCAAATTAGAAATAGCCGTAGTCACGGCGTTCTTAACATGTTTGATTAGCTTTTCATGGTTTATAACTTCGCCTATAGGGTGATAGCCCCGTTCGCCTAATATCACAGCGTTTACCGAGTGAGTGTCTGTTGTAAAAACCTCTCCCGCTTCCACGCTCATGGAGCGAACGGCAGACAAGATTTTTTCGCGTAGCCCAGAAATCATATTGTTACCGTCAATAACAATGTAAGCGGTCTTTTGCTCGCCTACCTTGACAACAACTGCGGTAATGCCCCCGGGACCCATACCGTCTTGAAGGCTAAACTCGTTGGGAAAAACTGTGGCAGCACCTATCTCAAAGGGCGATTTCTTTTGAGAAGCCGCTTTTTCCAAGCATTCAACGGCAACTTGTTTGAGGGCATCTAACGTTTTGTCGATATTCACTGTTCCATCAATACTGTTGTGGGCGTTAACAATTATACAGTAATCCAAACCGTGTTTTCGTGCTTCTTGGCAAACAAACAATCCTAGTTCTTGTGGAAAGTCTTCAGTTGTCTTCGGCGCAAGAGTAAACGAAAGCAAGGCGGTTTTACCGAATATTTGGCAGCAAGCCGTAGCCAAACCATTACTAACCTCAATGAAGGGCGTAGCTTTTGCTTCTTCACAAGCGTCAAACACCGCAGACTTCAAAACGCTGTTAATTACTTTTTCAGTTTGCCCTTGAGAAGCCAAATCAAACTCGTGCCCAAGCAAACCATGAGGAACACAAGCAACACAATTCAATTCTTTCTCTAAACTACTCTTCAGCATCGAAGGCAAAAGGCTGCTTCCAACATTTTTGAAAGGTCCTGGGTGAACAGATGGAACAGCTATAACAGCCTTTGGTTTGGAAGAATCAAACCTTAGCAGCGACACTTCCACATCTCTCTTTTCACCTAACTTCTCCAAAAACTCTTCAAAAGGAGCGTGCAGGCCTATTACCCAGTTAAGTAGAAAAGCCTTGAAAAGTTCCATAGAAGATATGCCAAGCGTGTTTTCACTCAAACGGTTCAAAAGAAAGATGAAGAAATAGCTTGAAAAAAGGCTTACGATTATAGAGAAGGGTAAAAACAGGAAAAAGTAGGGGGTAAATGTGTAGCCGATTTTCGTCCAAAGCGCTACGAATGGAATAAGACACAAGATTGGTTGAAGAATGGAAGCTGTTAACAATCTAGCTTTAGATTTTATGTTTGATGTGTAGGCGAAAATCGTTGAACGGGAAATTAGCACTGCTGAAAAACCCAGCAGCGAAAGGCGTATCCACCAATTAAAATCGAAAAAGCTGCCAATAACGGCGCTAAGAAAAATGAAAAGAAACCATATAACCCAACAGAAAAGGGAAAGAGCTTCTGTTCTTCGCAAATCATAAATTAAATCGCCTTTTAAAACAACCGCATTAACAATGCAGTCTGAAAGAACAGTTGTAGAAAAAAGCGAAACGCCCAGAAGAAAACCGTAAAGTAAGCCATCAAAACTTGTGAAAATTAAAAGTGTAGAAAATAAGCCGCCACCTATACAAATGAAGGCTAGAAACAGAACTATTTTTCGGTATGAAGGAAGCTTAAACAAGGAAGAATAATGTTTAACAGCCCCATCCAGATACTCGTTTAACGATTTTTCAGTCGCCACCATCGCTTCCTTCCAGTTAGATTTTCTATCAGATACTCTTAAACATATTAAAGTGTCGAAAATCCAAGAAACAACAAAATTGAAATAAACCTTGCGTAACAGAACTTGCTTTTTTAACACAAAATAATTAAAAAGGTATAGGGACAAAACGAACTTAACCGTTTCAAATCATAAAATCTAATGTTTATTGTGGAGAGCAATGGTTTTATTTACGAGACAACAATTATAGAAGATTTGCGAACCCTATGCCAGAGCAGAGCATCCCACCCACAATATTCCACATGCTAGAAAAAAATTTAGGGAAAAAACTACGTGTTATTTTAGACCCGTCCTACGGTTTCGAAGGCACACTAACCGCAGTTACCCGTGAACCCGCTGGAATATGGCTTTCTGAAGCTGAAGCGATCATATTAAGGGCAACAATTGCTCAGCCTATACCGCAGGTTGCCAGCAGAGAAGAAAGAAGTGAAATATTTTTGCACCTTAACTCTGTTCAGCGGATAGAAGTTTTACATTCACCTTCTCGGCGTTAAGGCGCTTTCAAACCCTTATAAGAAGGCATTGGCTAACACGCATATTACTATTAGGGCTATTGCAAAACCCACAAGAAGCTCTGGTCTAACTTTAACGCCTTCTGTTTCTTCTTCAAAAAATCGCAGTAACCCAGCGCTTGCAGCAGGCATCGGCGCAGACTTTTCTTTCTTTTTCTTACTCATCCGTATGCACCTTTATCTCTGGCACTAACTTTAGCTAGCAGATTCTCCATTATTAATGTTACGTTACTCTCAAAAGATTTTTTATTTCGTAGAAAGATAGTGTGAATGCAAAGGTGTTTACTATGAAAAGTTCGAGAGAAGAGTATAATCACGTTTTTGACCTTTTACAACAGCATCACAGATGGTTTAAAGAAAGCATCCCGTTAATAGCAAGCGAAAACATTCCAAGCCCCGCTGTCCGTGAAGCTCTCACATCAGATTTCGGAAACCGTTATGCCGAGGGATGGCCTGGAGAACGCGTCTATGCTGGATGCCGCTACATAGACCAAGTAGAGTTCAAATGTATTGAACTTATGAAGAGGCTTTTTAACGCGGAGTTCGTAGATGTAAGACCCATTTCCGGCGTGGTTGCAAATCTTGTTGTTTACACGGCTTTTACAGAGCCGGGCGACACTATGATGGCGTTGTCTATTCCTTGCGGTGGACATATAACTATGGGCAAGAAAAAGCTTGGAGGCACAGCAGGGGCTGTTCACGGTTTGATTGTTGAGTACTTGCCTTTAGATTATAAAGAGTTGAATATAGACGTTGACAGGGCTAAACAGAGAATTGAAAAGCTTGTCGCCGAAAATAGACCGCCTAAACTTGTAATGTTCGGTGCAAGCGTCTTCCCATTTCCCCACCCAGTAAAAGAATTAGCCGACACCATTCACTCTGTAGGAGCAACTGTCGGATATGACGCAGCCCACGTGGCAGGCTTAATAGCTGGAGGACAATTCCAAGACCCTCTTAGAGAAGGGGCAGACGTAGTCAGTTTAAGCACTCACAAAACATTTTTCGGACCTCAACACGGTGGAGTCCTCTCTTGGGAAAAATATGCGGATAAGATAAAGCGAGCGACTTTCCCTGGAATGGTTAGCAACCATCATCTGCATGCAGTGGCGGGTGTTACTATCGCATGTGCGGAGATGCTTGAGTTTGGAAAAGAATACACTAGCCAAATAGTGAAAAACGCGAAGGCTTTGGCTCAAGCACTTTATGAAAGAGGCTTTAACGTGTTGGCTGAACACAAAGGGTTTACAGAATCTCATGTGATTTTGATTGACATAACAAAGTATGGCGACGGAGGCACCATAGAAGAAACTTTGGAAAAGGCGAACATTATCATAAACAGGAACTTGCTGCCCTGGGACATTAAGGAAGGAAGACATTTCCAGCATCCGGGCGGAATAAGACTGGGGGTTTCAGAAGTTACTAGACTGGGAATGAAAGAGTCGGAAATGCAGGAAATAGCAGAGTTTATCAAACGCGTGATAATAGATAAAGAGCCGCTTGAAAAGGTAAGGGCAGACGTGGCAGAGTTTCGCAAGGATTATCAGAAAGTGCATTACTGCTTTGAAAATGCGGTTGAAGCCTACAAATACATTAAAATCCGTTGAAAATGGAAAAGAGCGACAGCACACAAATAATCCTATGGACTGTAGGACATAGCAACCGCTCTAAGGAAAACTTCTTAGAACTACTAAAAGAACATAAAATCCAAGTTATTGCAGATATCCGTCGTTTTCCAACATCAAAAATTGAACATTTCAAAAAAGAAAAGCTGGAAAAGTGGCTTCCAGAAAACAGTATAGAATATGTTTGGCTTGGCAGAGAGTTAGGGGGCTACAGAAAAGGCGGATACAAAAGGCATATGCGAACAAAACTTTTCAGAAAAGGAATAGAGAAGCTTTTAGAAACTGCCAAGGAAAAGCGGACGTGTATAATGTGTATGGAAGCCAACCCGAAATATTGCCATCGGAGATTCGTTTCTGCACATTTAGAAAGGAAAAAAGTTAAAGTCATACACATAATTGGAAAGGAACAAAAGAGTTTGCAAGATTAAAGGATGTTAAAAGTTAAAGTTGCACTCGAAGAGTTCTGGTCCCGTTTTCCACCAGTAATCAGTAAGCTTTTATCTTAAATGTTGTATCCTCTTTTCAAAAGGGTTGGTGAAAAAGCTTGCACATATCAGAATTTCAGGAAATGATGCATCAGTTGTTGTATTTTCATAGAGATTCTCAACGCGGCGTAGAAGGAACGTTTGATTGGCTTGTGGACGAAGTGAAAGAATTAGGCGAAGCATTAAAACTGCATGAAAAAAAGGCTTTGGAAGACGAATTTGCCGATGTTATTGCATGGTTGGCTTCTCTTGCAAACGTTCTTGGCATAGACTTAGAAAAGGCAGCGTTAAACAAGTACGCGGGGAAATGCCCGAAATGTCAACAATCGCCTTGCCAATGCACTTTCTAACGCAAATCAACTAAGCGTTTTTGTCCCAAGCCCGTAAGCCCCCACACGTAGGGTCTACTGCCCTTGCGTTGAACTATGCCTTCTTTTTCCAAAAGTTTTAGATGATACCGAACAACATGATAGTGAAGACCTGCCTCTCTAGCAATGTTTTTGGTTTCAAGAGAACGCGACTCCAGAACCTTCAGTATCTTAGTTCTTGCTTTAAGCCCAAGTTTAACATTTCTTATGCTTGTCAAGTACGCGTTAGGGTGATAAGCCTCTTTTAACATGCCTTACCAAAAAAGAATAGCTTTTAGAATAGAAAAGTTTTCTTAAGCAAAGTCCATCAAACTGATTTGCTTCGGCTTTTTCCCTTCAAACAAAGCGTCAATTTCTTCTTTTACAAGCATAATCCTCTGAATATAGTATTGCGGCAACTCATACTTTTCAACCAAACGCTGGGCTGCCTCCAAATACTTTTCAATTCCACCCCGATAAACCGTGAGGGTTAATTCACCCTTACAGAAAGGGCATGAACCGCGAAGAGGCAGTCTTCTAAAACGTTTGTTGCAAGATTTACATCTGAAGCTTTGTGTAGAAAAGGCACGAAGGTTTCCAGAAATGTCACGGATAAAATGAGTTGTTAAAACCTTTAAGGCAACATGTTTAGCGTCTACAGCCTCTATTTTTTCCGCCAATTCCATCTGACTGTTAAGCTTGTCAATCATCGTCTTTAACCGTTTGTAAGAACTTTCCGCATTACCCATATTGATGTCAGAAACCGGCGTCGTAAAGTGGAAGCCTTCAAACTGTGCTTCTGAACCAAGCCTATACTCAATAATATCTACAAGACTGCTTACAGTTTTGGCTTCCGCGTTCTCCCATGTCTTTTCATAAAACTCTAAAGGGTATTCTTTTGCAACGTCCACATCATGTGCTTGCCTCTGCACCTCCATAGTTTTAACCACTGGTATTAAAAGCAGTGGAGCATCCATTATTCCACCTATCTGGGCGGGCAAATATTCACGGGAAAAGTTGATGAGCGTGTCTAAAGCAAGCATTAACGTGTCTTCGTCCCCGTCACAGTCTCTTCGCTTTGCAGAGTGCCAAATAGGATGCGCATAACACACGTTCAAGCTTGTAAAACCGATTATTCTTCCTAAAATGCCGACTGAAGTGTGAGGAGCTAAACCTACAACGATGTGCCCCACAAGGTCTTCAATTTTCTTAACATTGTAATAGGATGGTAGCCCATACACTTTCTCCAGCAGTTCGTCAAGAAAGTTTGCAACACGAACAAAGTATTGGGCACATTTCACGGGGATAATAACGTCTTGAATCTTTAGTTCGCAAACTTGGCTTTCACGTGTCAAGGGTTCGCCGTCAATATCATGGGTATAACCAAGCTCTGCAAGCTTTTCAACGGGAACTCCGATTTCTGATGGTTTAAAATGAGTTAATGGAGCGTTTGTAGCGTCAAAACGGATTGTACCATCCTTATATATTGATAGATTGTATTTTGCACGTAAAACGCCTTTTTCCAGAATTTCTGGAATCTTCTTTTCATTCGTCAAACCTTTGACGCCTTTCAAGAGTTTAGGAATGGGCACGTTCAAATTTTTGCATACTTTCCCAAGCATTTCTTTAAAGTTTACAAACTGCTTCTGATAGCAGACAACCGGCACCTTGCATACTGGACATACACCTTCACTGTTTTGTATTCGACCACAGCGAGGACAAGTTCTCTCAAAAACCGTCTCAGAACCACAAGCGGGACATTTAACGCTAAAAGTAACCGTATTACAGTTGGGACATTTCCGTTTAACAATTTCCACAAAAACCCTCTCTTTCTTAGCTGCCTCAACAACATCCCTATGAGAACCCCCAGCCAAACCCACCGGAAAGAGAACGTGAACCAAAGGCTTCATTTCACGCCTTTTAGCCTTTTCCGGTCTACCCATACGCGCACCCACAAGAGTTGGCGCTTTTTCTTTAACCTCTACACCAGAAAGCAAACTAACAGCCTCTAAAACAGAAGAAACTGAGGAAAAGTCTACGCTTGTTTCGCGTCCATATCCTAAGGAAAATGCAAAAGCTCCAGCATCATCGCCCTTAACAACAATTTTCCCATCAGTCACGCTATGAGGCAAACATATTGTTTCTAAAGCCTCTTTCACTTCTGCCACAAGGTCTCCAACAACATTGTAAGCGATATTGCCATCCAGCGATACTTTTGCACTGTTAAGCCATTTTTTAAGTAATTCCAGATTGTCTGTTGACTGGAGGAAAGACCAGAAAAAGGTATAGGATGGGTGAAGCGGGATATGCAACAATGAAGATATTGTTATGGCTTCTTTAAGGCTTGGCTTGTAAACAAACGGGTTCTTCAAAAATTCTTCTAACTTGCCGATTGGAATTTGCGTTGCTTCAGACGCCTTCGCAAGGTTTCCACCAAACTTTTCAAAAATGCTTTTTCTTAAATCTTCAGCCCACCACTCTTCCACATACCCAGAAGGTGAAAGAGGCTTACTATTATAGAGAAAATCGCCAAAGCTAATCAAAATATCGCCTAAAAACAAAATCTTTTCTATACCATCCTTCAACCCACCAAAGTTTTCCACAGACACACGAACCACAGACCCGTTCTTCAAACGAACTATAGGAGGTTCTAAACTATCAACAGGAACAGCTATTCCACCTTTCCCGGGAAGCTCCAAACGTAATTGTGTGCCCGCCGCCACAAAACCTTGAAGCACAAGCATAGTTGCTGGATGAACACCCACAGCAGCCAAACCAGTGTTTCGGGCTCTACCATAACGTAGACGGAAGCCTCCACGTCTTGACGGAAAAGAAAAGATTGGGCGTCCTGCAATAACTTCGTCCATAAAGCCAGCAGACTTGTGTGCAGACTTTTGGCGAAACTCTTTAAGCCAATCCCAACCTTGAATCTTAAGCCTTTCAATTATTGCATAAACTTTTGGAGCACGCCCAACAACCCCGTCATTTACAACACGAAGAGCACCCCCTCTAACACGGTTAGTTTCAATCCTTGGCAGATTTCTATAAGAAGAAACTTCAACAGGGTTTGATTCTGTGCCAGTAACCTCTACAGGAAGCCACTCGAGAGCCTTTCTAAGCTCCTCATCTGAAATATGATATTGAAAACGTCCAACAGCACGTTCATAAAGCCGCATCTCCTCAATAAAACGCGAAATCTCCTCTTCTGTAGGCTTGTAACGGTCAAGACCCAACAACCGCCTAACAAAGTCGCCCACAACCAAAGTTAAAGCCTGATCTGTTCCTCCAGCCGACCTAATGGGACCAGCAAAATAGATGGCGAGATACCGCGTTCGGTCACGATTAGTTTTAATTTTTACTCTGGCTACTCCTTGAAGCGGAGCAGCTGTAAGCCCCTCAGTTAAGATAGCGAGAGAAGTGCGTATGGCTTGTTCAGCAGCCTTTTCCTCATCCATATGTCCAAATTTGCCGTAAACAATTTCTTCCGCTATTTTAAAAGCAAGTTCTTCTCTTGAGAGTTTGTCACTCAATTCTCTAATGCTTTCTGCAACGCCTTTCGGTCCCACCAAGCCTTCAACTAAATCTGCCAAGTCTTTAGCGATTCTACATTCCGTTGTTAGCGTGGGGTCTAATCCCTTTTTCCTAGCTTCTTCGCTTATACCATATAATTGTTCAAGCTTTTTTTCCAGAGTTTTCACGTATTGCTGATAGGCTTCGCTCATATTGTTGTTGTTCAATTTCCTTGTCTCCGCACAACTCTTTTCGCAAGTTATAGTTTATTTTGGTTTTGTGACATGAAAAAATCAAAAACGCGATTAGATACTAGTGGTTACTCCGTGTGAATTCTACATAAAAATATAGTAGACCATTTCTCCTTCGAACGACCAACAGCCTTTTGATAAGCCTCATTCGCAATTTTGGTTCTTTTATTAACACATTCTTTACAACGCGCATGCCTCAAATCTGAAGGCCCATCACAGACTCCACAGTTTAAAAGCAAAACTTCGCCCAAACCTCTCAAAGTTGTCCAAGCATATTCCTGCTCATCATATTGAGGCTCAAAATCAGGCCAAACATCGTAAACTGTTTCGTTACCTAAAGCCTTTTTTAAAGCATAAAAATAGTTTTCAAAACACGTCACAAAAATCACAACCTACCGCTTTTTATACCCTTAATAATTTCTGAAACTTTATCCTTAACTTCAGCGTTTTCAACAATATTCCCAGTAACAATAATGTCCGCTCCAGCAGCAGCAGCAGTTAACGCTTGCTTCCTAGTTTTTATACCACCCCCAACAATCAAAGGCACATCAATATAGCTTTTAACAGCACGAATCATTCCAGACGGAACAGGTTTTCTAGCCCCAGAACCCGCCTCCAAATAAATGAAACGCATACCCAAATATTGCCCAGCCAAAGCATGAGCCGCAGCAAGTTCTGGCTTATTATAAGGTATCGGAACAGCCTTGCCCACAACACCCGCAGTACCGCCATCACCTACAATAATGTAGCCCATAGGAATTGGTTCCAAACGGTACTTTTTAACCATGGGCGCACCTAAAATTTGGGCGCCAACCAAGAAGTAGGGGTCAACCGAATTCAAGAGGGACATAAACCATATGGCATCAGCGTAACGGCTTATTCCCGTAACATTATTTGGGAACAGTATTACTGGAAGCTTTGCTGTACGCTTAACAGCTTTAACAACAGTGTCCAAGTGTTTTGTTGAGGTAAAGGTTGAGCCTCCAATCATTATCGCTGATGTTCCACCAAGTTTCGCTTTGGCAGCTACAGCAGAAGCTTGAGAGGCAGTTACTTTTTCAGGGTCTATAAGCGTGATATGAATAGAATTTTCACTCTTTATTTTTTCAAGAAGATATTTTTCAACACGCCCAACCATAAAGGCTCCAACCCAAACTTAACTACTTTCAGATTGAGATGGCGAAGTCTTTCTAAAGCTTCCGTAAAACTTGTCCGTAAACATGCAGTAAGCGTCGATTTCACTTTGGGCGGGCTTAATAAAGAATTCGTCTTTAACACCGCAACTGCCACAGCCTACAACTGCACGCCCTTCCTCTCTGAAAATCTCAACCCTAACCGCTTCCTTTCCACACTTTGGGCAAGAGAAGAATTTGGGCAAACGCTTCTTAGGAATGCGAACAACCTTTCTTCTTCTTCGCCCCATAGCCTTATTCCTTCTATACCTCTAAAAGTGGAACACACCAATATTTTATGTTTGTCCTTAAATACCTCTACTACTCCATAAAAAACGAGGCAACAACATTGGAGTTAAAACCATCAGTTCTAGATTTGGACTGGGCAGAAGTTGCATCCAAAATAAAGCGTTTCATTAAAGATTACGTTTCTAAAACACAAGCAAAAGGCATAGTCTTAGGAATGTCAGGCGGGATTGACAGCTCCACAGCAGCTGCCCTTTCAGCGTTAGCAATTGGCGGTGATAAAGTTTTAGGGCTTATTCTACCGGAAAAGGAAACCTATAACAAGAAGGATGTTGAACATGCGAAACTAGTCGCAAAAAATTTTGGTATAAAAACAGAAACTGTAGATATTACGCCCACTTTAGAAAACTTCTACAACTCCATACCCATATTTGACCCATTAGACAAAGTGTGCAAAGGCAACATCAAAGCCAGAACGCGGATGATTTACATATACTATTACGCAAACAAACTTGGCATGCTAGTGTGTGGAAGCTCTGATAAATCCGAAACAATGATAGGATATTTTACAAAATGGGGAGACGTGGCAGCAGACATACACCCAATAATGGACTTATACAAAACCCAAGTGCAAAAGCTCGCCAAGCACATAGGCATCCCAGACGAAATAATTGAAAAACCACCATCACCCACCCTGTGGCCAGAGCAATCCGCAGAAAAAGAACTAGGCATAAAATATGAAAACCTTGACTTAATTCTCTACGGACTTGAACATTTCATGAAAACAGAAGAAATAGCAAGCCAGTTAAGAATAAATGAAACTCTAGTGAAGCAAATAAAACAAAGATGGCTTTCAACAGAACACAAAAGAAGAATTTTATTAACACCAAAGCTTGAATATCGAACCATAGGAGCAGACTTTAGACTCCCACGCGACTATTAGAGTGTGACAGAAAATGAAAGAAAAATTCAAAATAGCCCTAGCACAAATCGGCTGCAAACGAGCAGACAAAAAAGAAAACCTAAAGAAAATTGAAAACTTTGTGGAAAAAGCCAAGAACCAATCAGCCGACCTCATAGTTTTTCCAGAACTATCCTTAACAGGTTATGTGGTCAGAGACCAAATTTACGAACTAGCAGAAACAATACCTGGACCCTCCACACAAGTCATAGAGAAAATAGCGGAAAAAACCCAAACGTACATCGTTTTCGGCATGCCCGAACTAAGTGAAAAAACCCAAGCAACAATCTACAACACAGCAGTTCTAGTGGGCCCAAAAGGGTACATTGGAAAATATCGAAAAATGTATCTCCCAACCCACAGTGTCTTTGAAGAAAAAAGGTATTTCCGCCCAGGATACCAAGCCGTAGCCTTTGATACAGAAATTGGAAAAATAGGCTTAATCATATGTTATGATATTTTCTTTCCAGAAGTCAGCCGCCTAACCCGACTAAAAGGAGCACAACTCATAGTTTGCATTTCCGCTTCGCCAGCTGTTCGTAAAACATTTTTTGAAATCCTAACAGCCGCAAGAGCCATCGAAAACACGGCTTTTCTTGCCTATGTAAACCTTGTTGGCATTGAAAACGGCCTACAATTCTGGGGAGGAAGCCGTCTTATCGCCCCTAATGGAAAAGTTCTTGTTAAAGCAAAATACGACGAAGAAGACCTTGTGATGTGTGATGTGAATTACAGCGACATAAAACCCATTGAAACTTTTGTTCCCACGCTGAAAGACTTACGCCCAGAGCTTTTTGACGCCCTCAAGAAAAGCGCTGAAAACATATAAATGACTAGTGTAGTTTTTTCACAGCTTTTTCAATGCGATTTAACGCTTCTTCCAACTTCTTATAGGCTGCAGCATAAGAAATTCTAATATATCCTTCACCGTAGTTGCCAAATGCTGAACCTGGAACCGTAATAACTTTTGCCTCCTTCGCTAAAAACTCTACAAAATGCTCAGAAGACATGCCAAAGTCTTTTATGCTTGGAAAAACGTAGAAAGCTCCTTTCGGAAGAAGACACCGAAAACCTTCAATTTCATTAAGCCTTTTGTAAACGAGCCGCCGCCGTCTATCAAACTCTTGCACCATGTTTTCAACAAAATCTTGAGGCCCCTTTAAGGCAGCTAAGGCTATGCGTTGCGCCAACGTATCCACACAAGCCACAGCATACTGATGAGCAAGCCAAAGAGGAGAAATAAGCTCCTTAGGCCCGTAAACATATCCCACTCTCAAACCGGTCATTGCGTAAGTTTTGGAAAACGAGTTAACCACCAATGTGCGTTCCCGCATTCCAGGAAAAGTTGCAAGACAATAATGTTTCACACCGTCATAAACTATTTTCTCGTAAACCTCATCTGAAATCACAATCATGTCACGTTCAACAGCAATTTTCGCCAAAGAAGCCATTTCATCATAAGAAAGCACGGCCCCTGTTGGATTATTGGGAAAATTTAATATCATCACACGTGACTTCTCTGTGATAAGTGACATCACATCATCAACAGAAGGCCTAAACTCGTTCTTCTCAAACAAAGGAAAACGGACAGGTACACCCCCAGCCAAAAACACTCCTGGTTCGTAACATACAAACCCTGGATCTGAAATAAGAACTTCTTCACCCGGATTTACTAGACTGAATAGGGCTAAGAAAACAGCTTCTGTCCCACCAACAGTTATTAAAATTTCAGAATCTGGGTCATAACTGAGACCGTATTCGCGGTAAGCTTTCTGTGCCAAGGCTTCTCTAAGCTCCTGAATACCGTTAGTTGGCGCATAGTGAGTTTTACCTTCTTTTGCTGCTTGCAGTCCACCTTTCAAAGCGTGTTTTGGAGGTGTAAAGTCTGGTTCTCCTACACTTAAATTGATACTTTCAGGTGTTTTTTGAGCTAAACTGAAAAATCGGCGAATTCCAGAGGGTTTTACATTTTTAAAGCGTTCTGTGGGCTTAATTTTTGGGGTCAACGGTTTTTACCTCATCATTCATTGATATTTTGTGCATAAAATGTTTACGTTAAGAAGATTATGAAAATGATGGTGAAACAGTTAGGTTTAATAGGGCCCGTATACAAAAATGTATCCATTAGCCATTACGAGGAAGTGAACAAAATTTGAAGCTGAAAGAAAGCGTTCAGACATGGCTTTTAACCTCCTTAAACGACCCTATTGTGAAAATACTGGCTAAAAAAAGCCATTTAACAAAAACACAGCTAGAAACACTGCTCATCGACATCCTATCCGAAAATATCGCCAGAAAACCTTTAAAATACGACGAAAAAGCAAGATTAAGGCTAACAAAGGCAAAAATAAGCCGCGGAGCCTTTAATAGGACACTAAAACAGGCAAAAGAAAACGTTGTAAAATCTATCTACACCATACTTCTTTTAGGATACCTAGGAGTTTTTGAAAGCACAACTCTCGACCCATATTTAGAAATAGCCAACAAATTAAAGGAATATTTAGACGCATACAAAACATTGGCAAACAAAGGCCTACATGAAAATGACCAACTAAAACTCATAGAAATATTAAGAGAAGAGCTTGAAAAAGGGCTAAAAAAGCTATCAAATCCGTCAGAAGGCTTCTTGTGATGTCACAAATCACATCAAAGTATTAGTCAATTTCTTTGACTGTTACAACGCGTTTAAAATACTTATCAAAAAAGGCGTTAAACTCTTGAAAAGCTTCCAAAAAGGCTTATTTGCCAAGACCTCCGAATAGGGGAAGCCACAGTTTTTCTTGTGATGTGTGACATCATAGAGTTTTATTTCTCGATTTTTACCATAACCTTTAAATGTAAAATGAAGAAAATGTGATGTGTGATATTACATATCAAATCACATTTAATCACACTTAAATCACAAAGGTGTATTATATGATTGAAGTGATGGCAATTCTTACAGGCGTTTTAGCTGCGATAACTGTGGGTGCTGCACTTGAGTATTACAGGCAGCTCCGTGGTGTTAAAAAGGAGTACGAGAAAGCGAGAGATGTTCTTAAAGATATTATTTTAAGTTTTAACAGGCAGCTTAGGCAAGAAGCGGAAAAGGTTGAAGCTATTGCTTACAAGTTAGAGGCTGTTTCCGCCAAAAGCGGGAGTGCTTCTGAGAAGATGTCAAGTATTGAAAAACGATTGAGTTCTTTGGAAAGCAAAGTTGAGCCTATTTTAGAGGATAAAAAAGATTTGTTGGCTAAGCTTGATTTGTTTGAGAAGGAACTGCGTGATGTTACGAAATCACAGAAGCAGTTGTCAGTGAAAGTTTCGGAGTTGGAGGAGAAGGCAACAGTAAGCTTTCCTTCAGTTCAAGAGGGAAAAATTGAGGCAGTAATACCAATAAAGAGGGAGAAGGCCATTGCACCTTTGACCGAGACGGAGTTAACAGTTTTGGAAATGCTATCTTCTGAAGGGCCTAAAACTGCTCCTGAAATAAAGGAAAGAATTAAGCTTAGCAGGGAGCACACGGCAAGGCTTATGAAAAAACTTTACGAGGAAGGCTATTTAGAAAGAGATACAAATAAAATTCCTTTTAAGTATCGTATAAAGAAAGAAATGGAGAAGATTTTGAAAAAAGCGGAAAGCTAGTAGGTTAAGGTGTTTTTTGTTTAAGTATGGCTGGAGTATATGTTGGTGCAAGTCTATATTTCAAACGGTTTGAAGAGCCCGTTTTTAGAAGAAGACCTTTATTCGCCATTCTGGATAGGTAAGTTGCTACGGTGCTTAGACTGATAGGTTCTTTAAACTCTTGTTCGTATACTGTTTGAGCTTCTCGTGAAGAAAACCATGCGAGCGGAAAATTCTTCTGAATTGCTATGCGAACCTTGTCGTATTTAGAGAGGTTAGTAGGTGCCGCTAAAGGGTTGTTACCAACAGCGAGTGCTTCGCCTTCAGGCATCCCGCCTAAAAGTTCCACCAAATCTAACAAACGAAGAGCTTTATCTCTAGTTATCTGTCCTTCAAAGGACACAGTATATTTGTTGCCTTCGCTGTCGAATAGCTCGATGCGCATTTTTCTCGCTGGCATTTAAACAGAATGCACCTTTATCTAGTGTTCACAATTTTACAGTTCACAAGTTATAGGTGTTGCGGTTAAAAGGTAAAATGAAAATGCTTACTAGAATGCTTAAAAAGGTAAAAGAAACAAAAATTTCACTGTTTTAGGTTTTACAAGCTTCACGTTTTCTTGAAAACAAAAAAGGAAATTGGTTTAGAATTATACCTCTTTTTCCAGTAGAAATGTAGGGGTGGTTATTTCACAGAAAAAAGACATAAAAAAGTTAATTTTACCGAAAAACTCGTAGGAAAAATTGTATAACTAAATCAACTTCACAAGATTTTAACAAAAAGTGAACAATAGAGCATATTAAAAGAATTAGTTTATGTGCGCATTAGAACTCTGAGATAAACAATTAACAAAAATATGCAAAAGTGGGAGACCCCTATATTTCCAGTGGAAGTATTTTTCAAACAAATGCCAGTTGAAAGTAAGATATTGCAGAAGTTTAGTTTTCTATACAAGAACAGTTTTATTAGCTTTAATGTTCTTACCTACTGGAGTATATTTCTGTTTCAACAGAAATCAACATTTCTCTCTAAAGAAAAAACACGGAGTTCCACTAGAAAAGATGGGGTGTGCCTTTGCTTTAAAAGGAATTTTGTGCTTAAACTTTAGTTTTCTGTATGATAGGCTTTATTACTCCACACGAAAATGAGGTGTTACCCTTGAAAAATCAGAGGGAGGAGAAGGCTTTCATGACTGATGGAAACATACTTGAGGAAATATTTAACAAGTCAATAACAAGTTCACACATTTTCAAAGACCGAGAGGTTCTCCGCCATGATTATTTACCTGAAAAGTTGCCACATCGGGAAGAACAGATTAGACGATTAGGTGAAATTGTTGCCCCTGTCCTTAAAAACGTAAGATGTTCCAACGTCTTTTTGTATGGTAAAACCGGTACAGGAAAGACTGCTGTTACCAAATATGTGTTGAGTTATCTTGAAAGTAAGGCAAAGGAGTTTGACGCTCCAGTGCGATTTTGTTATGTTAACTGTCGCATGGTGGGGTCTGAATATCGCACTTTTTCGAGTTTGTGTAAAAATATTGGGGTGTCTGTACCTTTTACAGGATTATCTGTTGGAGAAGTTTTTGATAGGTTTAAAAATGGTTTAGATTCCTCAAAAATATTGTTCATTGCTGTTCTGGATGAAATTGACGTGCTAATAAAGGCTCGTGGTGACGGGCTTCTTTACGAGTTGACAAGAATAAACGAGACTTTACGCAACAGCAAATTATCTATTATTGGAATATCAAACGACCTAAGGTTAAAAGAATTTCTCGACCCACGCGTTTTTAGCACTCTTAGCGAAGAAGAAATTGTTTTTAGACCTTACGATGCTAGCGAACTGAAAAGCATTCTTCTTGAACGTGCACGAATTGCCTTCTGTGAAGGGGCATTATCAGACGCTGCTGTCAGCCTTTGTGCAGCTTTAGCCGCGGCCGAGCATGGAGATGCCAGACGAGCTTTGGACCTGCTTCGTGTTGCTGGTGAAGTTGCAGAACGTAAGGGTGCCCAAATTGTTTTGGAAGATCACGTTCGGGAGGCTGAGAGCTGTATAGAACATAACCGTGTTTTTGAGGCAATAAAAAATCTGACTTTGCATTCTAAGCTTGTGCTTTTAAGCATTTATCATCTCAGTAGGGCTGGAGTGCACCGGGCTATTACGGGTGAGATTTATGAGATTTATTCTGAGCTTTGCGGGGAACTTGGTGTTGCTCCTTTGACGCAGCGTCGTTTAAGCACTTTGATTAATGAGCTGGATTCTATGGGGTTGGTGAACGCTAAGGTTGTAAGTATGGGGCGTTATGGTCGCACTAAAAAGATTAGGTTAGAGTTATCCCGTACTCTTATTAGAAACGTTTTTTCTGATGATAGTAGGCTTGGGCGACTGATTGAATATGATGCCAAAT
The DNA here is from genome assembly GCA_003601605.1 of Candidatus Bathyarchaeota archaeon. GTDB lineage: Archaea > Thermoproteota > Bathyarchaeia > Bathyarchaeales > Bathycorpusculaceae > PIXZ01. The sequence continues at coordinate 21,208 of PIXZ01000010.1, read as the reverse complement.
CTCTTTCAAGATCTGCCCGTAGTCGGAGTTGAGGATGGAAGTTTTCAGAAAGGCTTAACTGAAAAGGCAATTCTTGCCGCAGTCCTGTTTAAGGGGACATGGATCAAGGATGTGAGAACAGCTAAAATAACCGTCGATGGTTTAGATGCCACGGAAATTTTCATTAAAACCCTAAAAGGCTGGAAGTTTAAGGTAGTGATGCTTGCTGGAATATCTTTTGCAGGCTTTAATGTTATAAATCCGTTTCTTGTTCAAGAAAAATTTGCAAAACCCGTTATCGTGATAACACGTACCAAACCAGATAACAGGGCAGTTAAGAATGCTCTTCAACGGCATTTCGAAGACTGGGAACTACGCTGGAAAGTTTTTGAAAAAACAGCCAATTTCAGTCAAGTTTCAGTTTTGGCTGGTGAGCCGCCTTTACACTTTAATGTTATTGGAGCAGGTGTGAAATGGGCTTCCAGTATTATTAGAGCTTTGTCTGTTTGTGGAAGGGTTCCAGAACCAGTTCGTGTTGCCAGGTTAATTGCCCGTGGGCTTTCCTAAGAAAAAGAAATTACTGTAACATCCAAAGTTTGAAGGTTTACCACTGGAACTTTTCCCGGTGTTGGCGTTAATCCAAGCCTTTGCATATAATCTGTTTGCTCCTGCCAACCTCCAGAGTTTACTAGCAGAACTCCTCTATAGTTTGTATAGCCTAAAACGTGAACATGCCCAGCGTGAAAAACGTCTGGAACGCGATTAATAACTAGAAAGTCTTTCTCTTCGGGGGATAAGGGCGTTTTTTCACCGTATACAGGGGCTAGATGGCGGCTTTGTAGCAGAACTTTCATTGCTTTTTCCGGGTTGGAATGGTTTGCGCCTGGAACAGTTGATAAGATGTCGTCTAGGCTACGCCCGTGGTATAATAAGAATTCTACATCGTGGAGGGTTAAGAAGCATGGGTTTCCAAGAGAGTAAATGTTTCTTGATTCCTGTAGTAGGGTGAGAAAATCTTTTGATATTGCTGGTTGGGGTAGGGCTTTTCTGGGGGCATCATGGTTTCCAGGAATAATTACAACTTCTATGTAGTCGGGTATTTGTTCCAAATATTTTGCTGCAAACTTGTATTGTTCGTAAATGTCTTTTATTGCCAATTCTTTTAGCTGGTTGGGGTAAACGCCTATTCCATCTACTATATCTCCGGCGATAAGAACATATTTTACGTGGCTTGCTATCTCTTTCAGTCTTTCGTTTCCATATTTGCCGTTAAGCCATAATATGAACCGGTTAAATGCTTCTCTTTGAAACTTTGTGCTTCCAACATGAAGGTCTGATGTGAGAACGGCGTAAACTGGTACTGACGCTTTTCTCGGAGTTTTTTGGGCAACATCCGGCAAAATGATGTCTTCTACTATTAAGAGATTGCTTCTCGTTTTCATAACACTTAGACAAACAACTTGGTCCAGCAGAAGGAGGCGCGCTTTTTTTTGCAGTTTTTCACTTGCATTTTGTGGTATAAGGGCTATAGTGCTGGCATGCAGATCTTCGATTGTTAACAAGGTTTTCCGTTCTGATTCTCTTTTCTCTGTTATCATGCAAATTATTTTTAATCGTGTGTTTTTTGGGGCTTTTAAGGCGTCAATAATTGATGCAGCGGCTCTTACATCTAGCCTTTGTCTTAACAGTTTTTCTAATCGCTTGAATCTATCTCTAAAATATCCTAGATAGTCTTCAATTGTTCCACTTGTGTTTAATTTGTCAGTAGGGTCTTCAATTATTTTGATGTGATTCAACCTCTTTTGCGAAAGGTTGAAACTTTCTTTTTCCCTCTACCATCTTAACTGTTTGAGGCGTTGGAGTGATTTCTTCTGCTATTTTTGGTTCTTCTTCTAATAATTCTTCTAGTGTATCTCTACCAATAAAAAGGGGTTTTTCTTTTAAACTTTCTATTTTTTGCAATGCTTTGTTCATAATTTCTGTTGGATCTGCTGTTACGGCTGCAGTTGTTAGAAATTCGAAAGCATCTTTTTTAAGCTGGTATCCTGATGCAATTGCCAGATCGACAGCTTTTTGCAATTTTTCGTTTTCACTCATAACTGTAACGTTCTCCAGTCTCTTTTTTGCGGCACTATTATGTACCCTTCTTCGTCATCCCCTATGGCTTCTGTTTGGCTATTTAAATAGAGAAATGCTGTTAAAGCGCAGGTTACTGCATCAATTTCGTGACTCGTTAACATTCTCTGCTGAATGTCTCCTTTCAACCCCATCTTTTCGAATGTTTTCTGTGCTTCCCTCCAATCCTTTAATGGCATGCTAAGCGCTTTTCGGGCGGATGTGGGATGCACTTCTATTGTTTTATATCCTTTTTCGGTTATTAACTTGTTTATTTCTATGCCACGCAATGTCAGTTGCCTCATTGCTGGTAGAGTTGGAGGGAAAACTCGGTATCCTCTTTTTATCATTTCTCTGTCAGAGTTTCTCATTGAACCCTTTTTTGGAAGGCTTAAAGGCGAATCTATGGCTACAAGTATGGGAGTATTCTTAAAGACGCTCTCTAAAATTTCTTCATTTGTGTAGACAAGTCTGGCATTTACTGTTGCATTTTTAAATAAAGCTATTCCCGTGGGATTTTCTTTCTTTCCAGCTAGGTCTATACCAATTATGACTTTTGTCTTCAATTTTCAACACTTACATGTAAATTTATATATCTAGTTTTTGTTTAGATGTGTTAATATTCCAGTTCCGAATATCAACTATAAATGGGGGCTATGTAGAGTGAGCGAATTGCGTAAAGTGCAACGAACACCAAGCGGAACATTTTTCGTTTGCCTTCCAAAGGCTTGGGCTGAACGCTACAGCCTCAAACGAGGCAGCGTCGTCGCTCTTAAAGAGACCAGTGACGGTAGGCTCCTTATAGATCCTAAGCACGGTGTTGAGCCTTCCCTCCATGTTATGAACCTTAAGTCTGGACCATATTTAAGTCGTGAAATTGTGGGTGCATATCTGCTTGGTTTTGACATTATTCGTGTAGAGGCAAAGGAACGTATTAGCTTTGAGGTTAGGGATGTTGTGAAGAAAACTGTAAGCCGTTTGATAGGGCTTGAAATTGTTGAAGAAGATTACTCTAACATTGTTTTACAATGTTTACTTGAACCGTCAAGTTTTCCACCTGAAAAAATTCTCCGCCGAGGTTACGCAATAGTTGCAAGTATGCACCGAGACGTCGTTAACTCTCTAGTGGATGCAGATGTGCAATTGGCAAAAAGTGTTATGGCGCGAGATAACGAAAGCAATAGACTGTATTTTCTCCTAGTGCGGATTTTGCGTACAGTAATTCAAAACCCAAGTTTAAGCGATAAGTTAGGAGTAAGCCCTATCGAGTGTCTTGATTACCGTTTGGCTGCGAGTCTTGTAGAAGCCATTGGAGATGAATGTGTTCGTGTTGCACTAAAGGTTATGGAGTTGAAAGGGAAACCATTGGTTGAGAACCTTAAAAAATTGTTTGTTGATTTTCACACGGCTTGTTTTGAAGCTCATGAAAACGCTTTAAGAGCTTTCTTTTCTGGCGACATCACCTTAGCAGAGAACGTCAGAGGCATGAGAGAAAGGATAGACAAGACTTTTGCTAACATAGAAAAAGTTGCAAGAGAGCAATCCTTGGATGTTGTGCCTCAAATTTTGGCGATAGCTTCTTTTCTACGGCAGGTGTATGAGCATAGTGTGGATATTGCAGACTTGGTTATGCCAAAAAACCATAAGAAGAAGGAGGTTTAAAACGGGATTTTGTTCACTTTTTGAGGTTCTTTAGCTAATGTAACGTTCTCACCAATTTTCAACTCATTGGTATAATGTAATTCACCCAATATGTGGCAGTGAGGTTCTATTTTAACATGTTCTCCGTAAATGCTTTTTGCAATAGCTCCATTTTTGAGATAAACTTCTTTTCCGTAAATGTTTTCCACACTTGCTTCTTTTCCGATAACCACTCTCTCTGCTCTTATTAAGCCTCGAACTTTTCCTCTTTTCCCTATTTCAACAAAACGCGCGATTACACCTTCCATTGTTGTTATTGAACCGCCCACTTCCACACGATTCTCAGCTTCCACCTTGTACGCGTCTAAAACTCCGCCGACTTCAATATTTTTCGCAGATATATTTCTCCCTACTTCCACTTTTCCCCCTACCTCAAGACTTTCAGAAAGGGTTAAAGAGCCGCCGACTTCTACTTTGCCACCAACATCCATTTCCTGACCTTTACCCGAACCAGAAATCTCCACTTTTCCTCCAACTTCTATTTCTTCGAACTCTAAATTACCTTCAACCTTTAAAGAGCCGCCAACTTCTATTTCTAAACCTTTGTTGTCGCCAGATAAGCGAACAGTTCCGCCCACATCTATTTTCTCGAATTCTAGAGAGTTTTCCGATTCGAAACTTCCGCCCACATCTATGCGGCGAATTTTGCCACCATTAACTTTTGCTGTTCCGCCGACTTCTAACTCAATTATGTCTACTTTAGATTCCACTGAAACGCTTCCGCCCACATCTATTTTTTCAGCAACAGTTTCTCCCTTGCTTCTGAAGCTTCCGCCCACATCTATTTCCTTCGCTTTAACATTTCCCTCAACTTTTATGCTTCCGCCTACATCAACTTCTTCAACAGTTAAATGTTCATTAACGCGAAGAGACTCGTCGATATCAACGCTTTTAGCGGACATACTGCCATAAACCTCTAGCCGTCCATCTTCAACTCTAACACGATTTTCTACGGTTAAGTTTCCATAAACTGTAACATCACCATCTGCTTCTAGACTTCTTGCTGAAAGATTGCATTCGAAGATGTTATCTCCTTCACAGTATATTGTTCCAGAAACTTTTAGAGAGGATGGCTTTCCCATGCCTTTTACAGTTGCATGTTCCCCCAGTGATAAGTTGCCTTCAACAACATCCAAAGTTGAAGTTTGATGTGCAGGTATTGAAACATTACTATTCATTTCTTATCTTCCTCCCAGCAGTTATTCGCTTAATTACTGTTTAAAAAGGGCAACTCACGATTTGTGACTGTTTCTTTCAGCACAGGAAGCGCCTTCTAATAATTTCTATTGCTTCTGCCCTTATTTGTTCCATTCTTAATAGTTCTTCCAAACATTTTTCCATTCTTACGAGCCTCCTTTTGTAAGGATACGTTGTTTTAGAGGCTTTAAAAGGCGACGCACTTAAAGAGAAGACATACTGTGATTACAAGTTGTTACTATCTCTTCATATTTACTCTTTTAAGGCTGCGAAAAACCTTTTCATCCGCTTGAAAGTCTCTAAATACTCTAAGCCCCATTTTGTAGCCCTATATTTTTTACGTTCACCTATGAGAACTTCTCGGATAAAACCGTGAGAAACAAGAAAAGCCAAAATTTTCTTCGCCCTGTCTACAGGCATGTTCGCCCCATAAGACACCCTTGTCAGCGAGCAAACTCCCTTTTTTGCAATAACCTCTATCACATCAGCGTAAATATCATATTTTGTTCTTCTAGCTTCTTTGTCCAATAAACGTATTCTCCAATATTTCAGCACTATTATTAAATGGTGAAGGCTTAATCTTTATTGTGGTATGCAAGAATGCCCCACACTTTTCATGCCAACAGACAGTACCATATTAATTGCAGAAAAGGCGACTTAGCAGAATACCTGCTCGTACCGGGTGACCCTGACCGTGTCCCCAAAATCGCTAAACATTGGGATTTTGCTAAAGAAATTTCACGCCGTCGGGAATTTTGCAGTTTCACTGGCGAATACAAAGGAGTTCCAGTTTCTGCCCTATCCAGCGGTATTGGTCCGGCTTGCATGGCTATTGTTGTTAACGAGGCGTCGCGTATAGGAGTCCAAACGTTTATTCGAGTTGGTAGCACCGGCGCTATAAGCAAGGGGATTAATTGCGGAGATCTAATTATTTCTTCTGCAGCAGTTCGCCTTGACTGTACAAGCAACTGTTATATTATTCCTGAATACCCTGCAACAGCCAACTATGAAGTTTTACTGGCTTTAATCGAGGCGGCTGAAAGCTTAGGCATAACAAACTATCATGTGGGCGTAACAGCCACCACAGCGGACTTTTATGCTGGACAAAACCGCGCTCCATCAAGCAACTATCCGCCAATAGCCCCCAATTTGTTGAAAATTCTTCAAAAAGCGGGAGTGTTAAATTTTGAAATGGAAGCAGCAACCCTTTTCACTTTGGCAAACCTTCACGGGCTAAGGGCAGGAACTGTTTGCGCCGTATACGCTAACAGGTGCACAAACCAGTTTAAAGAAGGGGCAGGTGAAGAAAACGCCATAAAAGTGGCAAACGAAGCAGTGAGACTATTGTTTGAATGGGATAAGAGAAAGCGTAGAACCGGGAAAAAATGGCTCTTTCCATCGTTACTGAAAAAGAAGCTATGAAAACGTTTTTAGACAAAAACACCCTTTCTCTCACTTGCCGGGGTGGCGGAGTGGTTAACGCGCTGGCCTCGAGATCCAAAAAGCTTTGTACAAAAGGGGCTGAAAATGAACAAGTAAGCCAGTGGGCCTTCGGGCTCGCAAGGGTTCGAATCCCTTCCCCGGCGTTTACACCGAACCATTTAATGTAATTTAATATGAGTAGAAAAAGCAGACTTGTATTTTTAACAGAAGCTTTTTTGGAAAGGATGCTGTTGATATTTTGAGAGAGATGAGGTGAATGAACAAGAGTAGAGAACAGGATTCCGTAGAAAAGCCAAAGAGAGCACTCGCCGTAAGAAAACAAGGGGACATCAAACTAGAAGAGCCCGTGGTGGAAAGAAACAGAAGAGAAGGTAAATAATTAATCATGCATGGGTTTTCTAATTTGAAAAAACTAGTTGGCGTTACAAAAGTTGCTTATAAGATAATTCAAATAAGGTATTTAAAGAAAAAATTGCCCATATTTGGTTCTGCTGACATTACAAATTTTTGTAATCTGAAATGTAAACATTGTTATTGGTGGCTGAATAGAACACCGCATAAAGAATTGAGTGCCGATGAATGGAGAAATGTCGTAAGGGAAAAATTCATAAAAAACGATGTAATATCCATCAGCCTTACAGGCGGCGAACCGCTTCTTAGACCAGACGTTATTGAGGCAATTCTTAGTGAGATGAAATGGCGCTACGTTACCATAGTGACAAACGGAACCCTGCCATTAATCGATTTTGGCGTTGGCTACTTCATCTCAATAGACGGAACAGAAAACATTCACGACGCAATCAGAGGTATGAAAATATACAGTAAAGTGAAACGAAACGTTATGGAACATCCTGAAGTAAACGTTGTCATTAACATGACAATAAACAGTTTAAACTATGAATGCGTGGAAGACGTTGTCAACGAATGGTATAGCCTTGCTCGAGCTATCACGTTTCAATTTCATACACCCTTCTCTTATGATGACAAATTATGGTTGCCCTATGGAAAACTAAGAAACAACACCATAGATAAGTTATTAAAAATAAAAGAAAAACATCCAGATTTTATTGCCAACACATCAAAACAGCTAAACCTGTTTAGAGATGGAAAATGGACCGCGAACTGTCCAACATGGTTTTTTGTAAACTTGGATAGCAGCGGCAAAACAAAACAACCATGCGTCATATCCAGCGCAGACGAGAATGGAATCAAACCCATATGCGAAAGATGCGGAATAGCTTGTTATGCTGGAGCGTATTCGGGATTATTTTTATCCGACACTGAATGGCTCAGAATGTTTAAGGTTGCAAAAAGAACCGCATCATTTAAGAACAAAGTTGAGGAGTTCCAAGAAATTGAGGGACAGAAAACAAATGAATTAAATCAGAAATCAGAGATTTTTGCAAAACTTGATACTTCTCAGCGCTAGGGGTAAACACTGTTTAGATTTTGACCATGTACGAAGTTTTTGAAGCACCATCCGAACAATGCCACGTCAAAATCAGTGACCATTTTTAATGGCAATTTTTAGAAACTTTCTCCATGCTTTTATGTTTGCTCTATACTTGTATGCATTGCTTTTTGCAAACTTGGGTGCAAGAAGCAATAAGGTTAACAGTTCGTTTAATTGATTTTTACATTGCAAGGGATTTGTGAATAACCGAAAAAGGGAAAGGCATAACCATCGCAAAGTGAAGAATGGAATAAATGCTTGACCAGTTTTAACGCGCATGTAAACAAACCTAAAAATGTCCCGAAGAACATTTACGTTGTCTTTTTTGGGCTCTTCTTCCTTAAAATGCCCAACTACGAAGTAGTTATCTCTAACAGCAACTTTTCCTTCGCCTAAAAACTTTTTTAGATCTAGGGCATAGGCGTGATCCTCACCTCTCGCTACATAAGGGTCAAAAGGGATGCTGCAGAAGACTTCTCGGCTTAAAATGAGTGCACCACCCAACATGTGAGGGGGCATAACTACAAAACGCTTATCACTTTCTACTTTAAATGACTTTCTTAAGAATGAATCCATTCCGCGAAGGACTCCTACAATTTTCTCTAGAATTTTTTCTGCTTTTTGTTTAGAAACTGGAATATCCTTGTAAAGCCCTGATACAGCAACAATGGTTTTTTGACCTAGTTTTGTTCCAATAAGTTTTAAATGGCTCTTCAGTTTTTTTGGATAAAGAAGTAGACAGTCGTCATCTAAAAAAAGGATTATTTCTGGATTAAAAAATTTTGCAGCACAGTAAATTCCTAAGTTTCTTGCTGGAGCATAGGGAGCAAACCGCAAACCACTATCAAAAATTAATTGGTAACCGTTAAAGGGAGAGGCTAAACCCGTGCAAGTGTTTATAAAATTTCTTTCTTTCTCGGGCAATTTTATTTTTTCTAAAGTTTTTTGAACGTTTTCTCCCGCTTGAATGGAGCTAAAGTGTTTAAAGGGTACAGATAAAGACTGGAGAAATCTTCTATTTTCCAAAAATTTTTCTCTGTCGCTGTCATCTATCAAGACTATTGAAAATGAATCTAATTCTGTTTTAAGAATAGAATCCACTAAATTTCTTATTTTTTGGGGACGATTTCTTGTTATGATCACAAATGTAAGTCTCATAAACCAATCACAGTATACTTGCACTATTTCATATAAGTAATGAATCTGCACAGCTAAAATGGCACGTAACATTTATAATGATTTGCAAGAATTCTATGTTTACGCTATTTACGTTGACTACTCCTTACTTACTACATGTAGGTGATGTTTTTGCGAATAGCCTATGTTCGTTCATCTTTGCATACTGGGTCTGGCTTAGTAACTCACATGATGGAAATTGCGAAAAGGGTGGAGAAAGCTGGAAACGAAGTTGCTGTTGTATGTCGAGAAGCTGAAATTAAACCGCAAGCAATCAGAATTTATGAGGTTAACTTTAAAGGAGAGAATGTTCCTTTCATCAGGAACATGATATTTCCATTCAAAAGTTTAAAGGTTCTCGAAAATTTCGATATAATACATACCCAGTATCATCCATGCATTTTTGCAGGGAATGTTGCTGCCAGTGTTTTTGAAAAACCCCACGTGTTTACTTATCATGGATTTGCACCTGTAAAACCATGGCGGAGCTATAGACAAAAGCTTAAAATGGTAGATCACAGAATCGGAACCTTTTTTGCTCTGCGCTTTAAAGTAGACCGAATAATTACTGTAAGTGAATTTTTAAAGAGGGAGTTGGTGGCCAAGTATTTTGTTGAAGAAAATAAAATTAGAGTTATATACAATGGTGTGGATACGGAACGATTTAATCCTAAAGTAAATGGAGACAATATTAGAAAAGCTTACGGATTGGGTGATTCGCCCGTTGTTCTGTATTTGGGTAGGTTAGCCCCATATAAGGGTGTGCAGTTTCTAATAGAGGCTATTCCCCTTGTTTTGAAAGAAGTGCCTAAAGCTAAATTTTTAATAGGCGGCGCTATCCGTTACGATACACCAGACCTCTGGCGGCTTGTTAAAAAGTTAAGAATTAAAAAAGCTACAATTTTCGCAGGGTATGTTCCCGACCATGTTGTTCCCAACTTTTACGCATGTTGCGATGTCTTTTGCTATCCTAGTCTTTGGGAGGGTTTCGGTTTAACGCCAGCTGAAGCTCAAGCGTGTGGAAAACCAGTGGTAGCCTTTAACACCTGTGCTATACCAGAAGTTGTAGAAAATAACCGTACAGGATTACTGGTAGAGCCGAAAAATGTTGGGGCGCTGGCTGACGCTTTGATTTCTTTGTTAAAGGACAAAGAGCGGCGTGTTCGTATGGGTTTGGAAGCGAGAAAAAGGGTTTTGCGGCTTTTTTCTTGGGATAAAGCGGCTGAACAAACATTGCAGGTTTATCGTGAGGTTCTTTCATGAAGTGGCTCGCTATTTTAGATATGGATGGAACACTTTTAGAGCGTAGAACGGTTGACGTGTTATGTGAAAAGCTAGGTTTTTTAGATAGTCTCATGGAAATTGACGAAGCTTCTAAAAATATGTGGGCTTACGAGGTAAGCTTAAAAATTGCCAAGCTTTTTTCTGGAATAAAAGCTTCAAAGTTGGAGGAAATTTTTGACAAGATTCCAGTTGTGAACGGAGCAAAAGAGTTTGTAAATTTTCTTAAATCCAGAGGCTTTGTTACTGCAATAGTAACCGACTCTTACGAGTTTCTTGCACATAGGTTAGCCAAAAAGTTAGGCGTAGACATTGTGAAAGGCAACATTTTGGAAGTACAAAACGGTGTTGTTACGGGGAATATTGTTATGCCGATGGGTTGGGAGAAAGAGGGGCAACAGAACTGTCAGAGAAAGGCTGTTTGCAAGTTGCATGTTATGAACGAACTTCTAAAAGAATATTCGATAGAAAACAACAGAACACTTGCAGTAGGCGATTCACAAAGCGATTTGTGCATAATTAGAAAAGCCAAGATTGGAGTAGCCTTCCGACCCAAAGATGAGGTTATCACTAAAGTTGCTGATATAGTTGTGCATACAGATTTTTACGAGCTGATAAGTAGATTGAAAACTTTTTTAGAGAGATGTAGCAATTATTGAAAGATAGAAATGTTTTCGAAAGAAGGTAAAGTATTAGACTTAGGTAGCTATCGAAGATTCACGTTTGAGGAGTGTATACAAGAAAAGTTTAACACGTTTGTATTAGACGAGGGTGGCTTATCTTCTCCTTTATCAATTTCTCTTGTAATTCCCACAAAATTTGAGCCAGAAGGAATCCTCGAAATAGAAGAAACTACGCTTCACAGAATCTTGGCAGAGTGTAGCGAGTTGGTAGACGCAGGCTACTTAGACGAAATAATCATTATGGGGGCTACACGAGATGAAAATGGAGAACCAGACTTCACAATTCTCGAAAAAACTGTAAAAATAGCCTACGAAGAACTCGGTCTCTTCAGAGAACAAGTGGACCTGCTTAACAAGTATAGAAGCCAAAAAGAAAGAGCGAAAAGAGGACTTATCGACTTCTTTCTAAAGGTGATTCATCAATTCGACCCAAACATAACCAAATTGCTTGCAAAATACGGCGTGTTTGGAGTAACCGGATATTTTGGTGTACTTCCAGGAAAGGGTTCTGGACTATGGCTTTCCGTTCCTTTAACAAGAGGAGACATCCTATGCTTTGTGGATGCGGACATAATGAACTTTCAAAAAGAATTTATCACAGGACTTTGCCATCCAATTATATACTCTTGGAATATTCAAGAAGCGGCTATTAAACTTGTTAAGGCATACTACACCAGATTAACCGTTACCAAAACAGACCCGCAAAAGGTTTTTCTTGGAGGGCGTATCTGCCGCCTTCTTGCGATGCCTCTTTTAAGGTCTATTGTTGAAACCTTTAAGCTGTATTTAGGCTTAGAAAACATGAAGTACCCTCTTGCTGGAGAGTTTGCTGTTTCACGGGACACTATGGAGCAACTGAATTTTCCTAATACTTACGCCATAGAAACTTCTCTGCTCTTTCAAACATATGATTTGATTGGTCCAACGTCCATAGCACAGTTGGATTTAGATATTTACCGTCACATAGGGCAACGTTTTGAACGTCTTGAAAACATGGCTTACCAAATTGTTGACTTTGTTTTTCGTTTGATTGATGAAAAGTTGGGGAGACCTTTAACCAGAGAAGAAAAAGAGCAACTCATTGTTTCCTATGAAGAAAACGTTACTCGTCTTATCGATGACTATGAAAAAACGGCTTCACAAATTAAAGAAATAGAAAAAAACTTGTTGTATTCTCGAGAGGATGATTTAGAGAAGAAAAAACGGCTACAACAAGTTATTTTTGAGGTTTTAGAGGGTAAGTCTAAAGAAAAGAGACCACGCTATTTCAGTTATCCGTCTTGGAGAAGAATAAACGAGAGAACCAGAAACTACTTTGTTCTCAAAGAAATGCTTCGAAGAAGATGTAATCAAAGCACATGGTCAAGGCTTAAAGAATGCGGGCTTTTAAGCTGACATCGAGAAAGGCTAAGTTGGGCCGTCTAAAATCCTTTTTAACTTTTTGCATTCTCTAAGTTTAGGCATAATTTCTGCCCATTTTTTCTGAAATTTAAAATAATTTAGAGCATGCTCTTTGGCGAATTTAATAGCAAGAGGAATATGCATTAAATTTCTAGTGAAAGCCCTGAAACTCTCACAACCTCCTTTCCGAAAAGAATGCAGACTGTTTAAACCACTTGAGAGGGCAAATTTAATCGGCATTGTTGCACGTAAAAAGTATCCCGGGTATGGTTCAAGGCAAGAAATAGGCAGTTTTCTTATGTTTTTGACATATTTCTGTGATAGAATTTTCTCTCGCATATAAAGAAACCTGTACAAGTCTTGTTGCATTTCTGTCCATAATTTCTTTCCTTTTCCGGGAAGATGTACCACTTTTAATTTTGTGTCTAAAAGAAATTTGAAGCCTAACATTTTGGCGTTTACAAGTAGATCCATGTCTTCCCCACGAGTTATATAAGGATCGAAGGGAATCTTTTCGAACATTTTCCGGTGGAGAACCATGTTGCCGCCAAAGGCAAAAGTAGTTTCTACAAGCCTTCGCTTGCTTTCTATTACTTTAAAGGCTAGGTTCATCTTTTCTTCTTTCGGCCATCCAGTTCTCCACCAAGCTTTTCTGTCAACATCTAAATAGTAGTTGCCATCTTTGTTTACGTAATAGCCAGCGATGCCTCCGACTAGCTGTTTTTCGATATGTTTTCCGATGAATTCTGTTGCTTTACGGAAGTATTCTCTGTCATTAACAATTACGTCATCGTCTAAGAAAACTATAATGTCTGAATTGAGAATTTGGGCTGTTGCTAACCCTAGGTTGCGGACATTGGAATAGCCGTAGAGGCTGAGAAGCTTTGACAGACTTTTTTCTTCTGTTTCTATCTTTTTTAGGGTAGAGGCTGAAAACTGTTTTACATTAAAATCGCTTTCATAACTGTTTAAAATTCTTTTAACTTTCTCTTCTGCTTTCTTTTCAAGAGCCTGATGAGTTACAGCTGTTATAACCGTTATTATCGTCGACTTTTTTGGCATATCGGTTTTCTTTAGGTTGTTTAATAACCGCGAAAGGGTGCCTTGTTCTTCTATTGGAGTTGGATGGTCATATACAGCGTCTTGCTTCAAACATCTGATTTCCTGTCTAACGGATGTCCAATAGGTAGGTATTATCACAGAAATCTGCAACGGTACGCCTCAAGTATTCAGTTTCATTAAAGTAATGGTATCAACCTTTTTGTAACTATCGACTCCCAATCATATTTTTCTATAACTTGGTCGAAATTGTTATCCACGGTGCTTTCAAGCATCATTTTATAGATTCTGAAAGCAATGTCTTCAGGAGCGTTATTTAAATCGAACATGTGACCTTCTATGTCTTCTCTAATTAATTCTTGAAATGGAGGGATTCTTGAGCAGAAGATAGGCTTTCTTGCTGCTCCTGCTTCTATTACTGGAAGTCCAAAGCCTTCTTCTTTGCTTGGTATAAAGACGAGGTCAGCTATGTTGTAAACGTCCGCGACGCTCCACTTAACAATCCTGTCGTTAAAACGTTGTCTTTTAAAGCTGATTAGGTTGTGGCAAAATATGACTTTGTCTTCTAATCTTCTCATTTTTATAATTTCTTTGAGCTTGCTTTCATAAGCAACGGATTCGGGGTCTGTGCCTGGTGGACCGGTGATAAGAAGTCTTATTCTCCTTCTTTTCCCTGTAAGGTGGGCTAGCTCGTGAACTACGTTTAATGCAAGTTCAATGTTTTTTCTCGGCAGTATTCGAACTGGTGTAACTATTATATAATCGTTGAAGGAGAGCCCGAGGCGTTTCATTAGTTGTTTGGTAATTTCGTCTATTTTCAAGTATTCTTCTACGCTGACCCCGTTGGGAATTACAATTATTTTAGGAATGTCATAAGGTGGTTTTAAAGAGGCGAACTGTTTTGCTCTGTAATTAGTGGGAGTTACAAAAGTGATTCTTTTGTTTTTGTAATGTAGTAATGTTAACGGAAATTTACCGATATAATCTTGCCATTCGTCTCTAACAAGAATGGTGTCATGTAACCAAAAAATAAAGCGTGTTTTCACTTCGTCTACAAGCTCATTTATTGCGGCGGTGGCTGCAAAGTTAAAAGGCATAGATGGAATATTGTGAACAATACACGCGTTAAGACCTGAAAAAGCCTTTTTCAGCTCCTTTTTTAAATCTTCTTTTAATTTTCTGAAGTTTTCAGTTTCCCTATTTTTTTCAAGAATCTCTTTTTGCACTTTTTGGACTCGAGGGTTTTCAGGTGAGAGAAGTGGAATTTTATATTCCTCTAGGCTATTATATTCTAGCCCCCCTCCCTTTCCAAAAATTATCCGAACTTTATAGCCGTGTTTAGTTAAAAATCTTGAGTGGTAATCGATTACTACTTCTACACCAGCAATGTTTTTCGGAGGTGCGGTAAAGTGGACGATTCCTATTTTGGACGTTTAAACAGCCCCCTTGTTTCTTTGAATGACATTAAAATGGCTTATTAATAAAGTATTTAACTAATTACGTGTAAAAATCTGCTACAATTAGTCGCGATGGAACTTTCAACATGAAAAAAGCTTACTGCTCTGCTTTGTCATCTGCCACACGAAAAGCTCTGAAAAAAATAAAAGCAGCCGACATTATCGTTGGAATTTCCTCCTTCAACAATGCTCACACCATTAACTATGTGGTGCATCAGGCTGCGAAGGCATTAGAAACCTATTTCCCAGAACGAAAATCAGTAATTTTTGTTTCGGATGGCGGTTCTACCGATGGAACTTTAGACGTGGTAAATGCTATACGACTACCTTCTAAAGCCCAACTAGTTTCCACAACCTATGTCGGTGTTTCTGGCAAAGGTTCAGCTGTCAAAGCAATTTTTGAAGCCGCACAACTTCTTGAGGCCGAAGCAGTAGCACTTTTGGATTCTGATTTGCGCAGCATAACCCCTGACTGGGTTAAACTATTACTGTCGCCTATATTTGCTGGTGCAGGATTTGTAGCGCCACTTTATGTAAGACACAAATATGATGGTACAATTACTAACTTTCTTTGCTATCCTCTTACCTCAAGTCTATACGGCAAGGAAATTAGACAACCCATTGGCGGAGATTTTGGTCTTTCGATAGAGTTTGTTCAAACACTTTTGGAATCTCCTCTGTGGCGGACACCTTATGTGCCAAAATTCGGCATAGATATTTTTGAAACGCACACTGCATTGGCTAAAAAATTCAAAGTAAAACAAGCTTTTTTGGGGACAAAAATTCATGAGCCCAAAGACCCTTCTAAACATTTAGCTTCCATGTTTCGAGAAGTTGTAGGCTCCATGTTTACCTGTGTTGAAAATTACGAGACAAGCTGGAAGAAAGTGTCAGGCTTTCAAAAAGTTGAAACTGTAGGCGAAAAGAAGGCTTTTGGAACACCCGAACCTGTTTCAGTGGATTTGCGAAATATTATGGAAACCTACAAAAAGGGTTTTGAAAATTATAAAAAATTTTACCAAACTATTTTACCCCAAGATTTGTTCAATAAAGTTGAAAAACTTAGAAAGGCGAAACCTGAAGAGTTCTCTCTTTCTAGCGAAGCTTGGGCAAAAATTGTTTATTCTTTTCTTGTTGGTTTTAAGCGTTGTAAACAATTTGAAAGAGAATATGTGTTAGATGCTTTAAGAGTTCTTTGGATTGGGAAAGTTGGGGCTTTCGTGAAGGAGGCATTAAAACTGGATGATTTTGAAGCGGAGAGAAAAATTAGGCAAGAAATGGAAACTTTTAGAAAATTAAGGAACTATTTGATAGAGCTTTATTAATCAGGAAGCGACGGTCTATTTTTTGCGTGAAACTTTTGTTGTGGCTGATATCTTTGCGATTTTGATTTTTGCGTTGCTTAGCACTTTTTTTGCTGCTTTTTTCGCTTCTTTCTTTGTAGCATAATCTCTTTGTATTTCAATCCATGGGAGAGTTTCGTCAATTTTTATCCATGCTGTATACAAGTTTTTCACCTTTTAGACAAGAAGGGGTTAGAATCTGGAAAATTAAAACCGTTATGAATTCTTAATATGGATTTTGTGTAAGCATTGTTGGAAACTTATTTAAGGAATTTTGTATCACTCTCTAGGGTTTAGGAGCGAAAATGAGAGTGGAGCTTGAGGGCTCACTGAAACAAGCGATATCCAAGAGGTGTGTATGGATGGGTGAAGGAATAGAAAGTTCAGAAGGTGCACAAGATGAGGCTAGCCAACATTACGCACAACAAACTCCGCTGTTCAACACGGTTGCCCAAGATAGAGAGCCCTCAAAATGTTGCCGTATCTAAACTAAACAATTTCTGTTTTCCCACCGAAGTTTTCTCTGATTATTATTTTTTGATGCTTCAAAAGGAAGGGGAGGCTCTTAGCCGATGACAAATTCTAAAAATTCCCAAGCATTTTCTAAGACCTTTCGAGAAGCCTTAATGGCTTACTCCTTCGACTTTGGCGGCATATTAGCTGGTTTCTTTGTGGCTTACTACTTTAACATTTTCCAATTATACCCATGGACTATAGCGGTTTACCCTGCCATTTTAAGTGCTCGGGGAATGATAAGCGGATTGTTTAGTGGGCGTTTAGGCACAGCATTGCACTTAGGTACCATTTATCCAAAATTTTTTGGAAACACCAAAACTTTTTACGCGTTGTTTGATGCGGTGATTGTTATAACTTTGGAAACCAGCATTGTTATGAGCGGCGTTTCGATGCTTTTTGGCAGCTTTTTCTGGGAGGTTTCTCCTACAGGATTTTTTGATATTTTTGCTGTTGTTGTTTCCACCATGACTTTTGGATTGGTTCTTTCTTTTTTCACAATGGGCGTTGGTTTTACAACCTTCAAAAAGGGTTTAGACCCAGACGTTATCCAATATCCAGTAATGTCAACTGTTGCTGACATTTTCATAACGCTATGCTACATTTTTACGCTTAGTCTATACACCGTTTCTAAATATGCTGTTGTTTTGGTTGCACTGTTCCATATATGCTTAAGTTTTTACATAGTGATTCGAGACTTCAGAAAAAACGAGTTCGTTAAAACAATAAAAGAATCGTTCGCCACATTAGTAATTGTAGCTTTTATTGTTAACATCACAGGCACAGTTCTTAACAGAATAGAGGGGCGTAAGGAAATTTACACTGTTTATCCAGCTTTAATTGACACTGTTGGAGACGTGGGTTCTGTTGTGGGGTCTACGGCGACAACAAAACTTGCATTAGGCTTGCTTAAACCTTCTTTTTCTAGCTTACGAGACCATTCCAAACAAATTTTTGCAGCATGGGCAGCGTCCCTAATAATGTTTCTTCTATTTTCAGCCTTATCACTGTCTGTTAACAACATGTTTTCGTTTTCTACCTTTCTCAATTTCACCGCTCTCTTATTAACAGCCAACCTATTTGCAGCGGCAGCAATCATCCTAATATCTTATGCAGTGGCAATTTTAACGTTTCAAAAAGGCTTAGACCCGGACAACTTTGTTATCCCTATCGAAAGTTCCATAGCCGACAGCATCACAACCATAGCCTTGCTCGCTGCACTATTTTTAATAGGATAATCTGTTTTAGAAAAGAATAATTAATTAAAATCCTTCTATCATATAGTCAGTTGGAGCGCCCTCAAAAATATGCCCCGCTTCGAAAAAATCGAATATCACCCAACATCAGTGAGAGAGCTTCTGCTTGAAATGAAGAACCTTTCAGAATTAATGATAGACCTAGCATATTCTGCGGCTCTTTTTAACGATAGGGAGCTGGCGGAAGACGTTTTAGAGCTTGAAAACCGTGTTGATGTCTCATCTTACCTACTAGAAATGGAAATAATGCTTGCAGCAAGAGACTCCAAAGATGCTGAAGCCTTAACCGGTGTATCTACAGTAGCGTCTGCCGCAGACAAAATCTCTGACGCTGCCGCAGATATAGCTGCCATAGTAACCCAAAACATCGGCATACACCCTATAGTAGGCGAAATTTTCGAAAAAGTTGAAGAACGTTTAATGAGAGTTAAAGTGGCAAAAGATTCTATCTTAGCTGAAAAAGCAATAGGAGAATTGGAACTGGCAGCAAGAATGGGTGTGGACATAATTGCTATCCGCAGAAACAAAGACTGGATAATAGACCCAAAAGAGAACGAAAAAATCGCGATTGATGACATTCTTATTGCCCGCGGAACTTCTGCTGGTTTAAAAGAATTCAAAGAACTCTGCAAAGGAAAACTACGCAAACTGGAGGATTAGCGGCGTGTCTAAAAAGCGTAGACGAAAATTTGAGGAAATTGTGGAAAAGTTTGTTGAGCTTAAAGACACTTCCGAACTGATGATGGATCTGGCTTATTCCTCGTTGTTAATGAATAGCAGAGAACTAGCTGAAGAAGTGCAGAAGCTGGAGGAATACGTAGATAAACTGCACACGGATTTTGAATTACTTGTGTTGTCCAGCGGCTTTAAGAAAGAAGAAGCCAAGGGGTTCTTGGGTCTAATAAGGTTAGGTGTTGTAACTGAAAAAATAGCAGATGCAGCAGCGGAAATAGCTGAAGTTGTATTAAGAGAAATAGAGCCTCACCCAGTGCTAAAACTTACTATAGAAGAAGCTGAAGAAACAATCACATATGTAACTGTATCTGAAAACTCTTCACTCGTAAATAAAACCTTGAGAGAAGCTAAGGTTCCAGAGGAAACTGGTATGTGGGTTCTCGCCATAAGAAGAGGCGACAGATGTGTTCGACCCAAACCCGAAACGAGAATTCAAGTGGGCGATGTTTTGATAGCTTCTGGCTACGCAGAAGGTGAAGAAGACCTTAAAAAGCTGGCGTCCCCTTAGCATTTCAGTTTCACTAATGGTAGGTATTTAGAATATTAATTTTGGATTCATTAAGACTATAAACTCGGAATCCGAAGTTATAACCTAAACGGGAGGAATAGCTATTCCAAAGAAAAAAGGGTCAGTAAGCGAAGAGCGCATTTATACGTGTCCTAATCCGCTGTGCGGTAGAGTTTTCACTAACCCTCTAAAAGCTGAAAATAGAAGCGCGAAAAAAGTAGAGGTTTATGATGCTTGCCCTTACTGTTTGGCAGAAATAACCATAGAAAAAGAAAAACCAATTGCAAAAGAAAAGCCGAAGTCTAGGAAAAAGAAAACAGTAAGTGTAGAAGAAAAAGAACCAATTCTGAAACAAGAGAAACCCCACCCAGCTCCAGAAAAACAAGGCTGTCCACATTATTTCGGTTACCTTGCCGAACGGTCTAAAAAAGGAAAGATACCCGAAGAATGTATGATGTGCGAGAAAATTGTGCAGTGCATGCTCAAAAAAGTAACGGAATAGGTTGTTTGCGAATGATACACACATGTCCTTTTAAACATCCTGAGGGTTCCCTATTAAACGAGTAGGAGACAGCCTAGTTGTCAAAAGCCGTGCAAAGAAGAACTTCCGTCATTACGTCTGCAGCTTCCCAGAATAGACCATTGAACGCTGAAACCGTTACAGCAATTGCTACAGGTTTTCTTAAAAGAATTGGAAACAAGAGCGGTCTGAAGCCTAAAAGAGTTTCTTTGGAAGAGGGAATCTACATGGTAGAAGTGGAGTTAAAAAAAATGATAGCCATTGTGCGGGTAGATGCGGAAACCCACGAAATCAAAGAATACGAAATACAGCCTAAAGGTGAAGAAACACCGTTTGTTTCAATTTCTCCGAAAATAATAGTACTTATGTTTGGAATTTCCGCGGCGGTTTACATAGGTTTGCATTTTGCATTAAAAATGTTGGGCTTCTAGAATATAGTTAAAGCGAGTAAATTGTTGAGAAG
Organism: Candidatus Bathyarchaeota archaeon; assembly: GCA_003601605.1. GTDB lineage: Archaea > Thermoproteota > Bathyarchaeia > Bathyarchaeales > Bathycorpusculaceae > PIXZ01. The sequence goes on along the minus strand of PIXZ01000010.1, from coordinate 925 downwards.
CGCTTGTAGACGAATTGTTATTTTGTGCTTTTCTTCTTTCTCTCAGGCTTTTTCTCTTCAGCCACGGTTGGTTCAGTTTCTTCTTCGCTTTTCTCCTCAATCTCGCTTGTGATTTCTTCTATTGGTTTCGGCGGTGGCGTTGTTGCCATAGTCCAACCTATCCATGCGCCTATGCCCATCACCGCTATGAAAGCAATGAAAACAGGCACAGCAATAACCCAGAATTGTACTTGGGCAGCATCCACGCTTCCTCCGAAAACTCCAAGCCATTGTGGATAAAAGAGTGTTACCAGATAGAAGATGGCTACAACTAAACATACTATGAATATTATTCCACCTATTGTTTGATCTTTACTAACCATTTCACTATTCACCACATTTAAACCATGTTTACTCTCACACTCTTTTTAAAGTTTACCATTGCTTCCAAACAATTGCCTATATTGTTCCCATTTCCCAAGTTGCTAAATATCTCTTTTGCTCTTCTGTTAACTCGTCTATTTTTATTCCCATAGCATTTAGCTTTAGCCTTGCCACCATTTCATCTATTTCCTTTGGCACCGAATACACTTTTGGCGGCAACCTTTCTTTTTTAGTTAGATATTCTACGGATAAAGCTTGGTTTGCAAAGGACATGTCCATAACTTCTGAAGGATGTCCTTCCGCTGCTGCCAAGTTTATAAGCCTTCCTTCTGCTAGAAGATATATTTTTCTTCCATCTTCCAAAGTATATTCTTCTAGATTTTGTCTCATTTTTCTTTTTGAGACTGCAATTTTTTCTAAGCCTTTTATGTCTATTTCCACGTTGAAATGACCGCTATTTGCAAGTATTGCACTGTCTTTCATTTTTTGCATATGCTCTGTTCTTATCACGTTTATATCGCCTGTTGTTGTTACGAATATGTCGCCTACGGCTGCTGCTTGG
>PIXZ01000061.1 GCA_003601605.1 Candidatus Bathyarchaeota archaeon | reverse complement strand
TTGAACATATAGCCTCTATGGTCGTGCTGCTTCGCTTTTCTTTAGGAACTTTCATAGCGTCTTGCAACGTGACAATGCCTAAAACCTTGCCTAATTCATCTTTTATTGGAAACCCTATATGATGATGCCTAGCTATTTCTTCCAAAAACTCTGCGACAGTCACACTTGGCGATAATGTAAGAACATCCTTTGTCATAACCTCTTCCACCCTCACCTCTTCTAACGTGCTTATTTCGCTGGGTGTGGGCTTTGTGGAAATTTCTGCTGCACCAGGAATAGGAACGCCCCTCTCTCTCATTTCTTTCATTTCTCTAAGTGCGCTGTTCCTTTTGTGCATGGACAATTGGATTAGGTGAGCTAATGTTTCCGGTTCAGACATTATTTCCTTTACGATTATGACGCCCTTTTCAACAGCCTTTTTTATCAAGTCTTCACCCTTTTTTGTTCTCACAATTATTATAGACCATTCTTTCAATGGAGTTGCTCCGCCGATGCTTAAATCTGCAAATTCGGAAGTAAAATCAGTGCAGGTTCTACAACGGTTCATTATATGCTCCTTAACTTCTGAAATTGGTATCTTAACAACACCTTCCTGTGTAAACACCAGATACTCGTTTGCAGTTAAATCCACACTTTGAATCTCATTTGCTGCAACACCATGCTCATGTAATAAATATTCTAATAGTTTATCCAGAGAAAACGTCCAAAGACAAAAAAGCCCTATAGTTATTTCCAAACTGTCCATAAGTTTATGCTGCCAAGCCTCAAGTTTTCGAAGCGCAAGAACATGACAAGGAACGCCAACAAAAGCCAAACGAATCTTACCGTGCTCAAAAACTGCGCGGCCAAAAGCTTCAGCGACAGCAGAAGGCACAAGTTTACAATCAACAGCGGAAAGCATATCATCGGGCACGAGACTTATCAAAGGTCTAACTTTTACCGGCACTTTAGAAGAAGCTTCAGAAACTATGGCACCGTCAATCATCTTTTCGCTTAAAGCAAAATTGAGAAGAGCGTTTATAACGCCTCCGCTTTTGCCAGTCACTCTAAAATCTGGGCTGGTGGCTTGGGCAAGTAAAATTTCTCTATAATAGCCCAAACTTTCTCTTCTATGATTGGCGTCTGCAACGAATCTTAACATTTCAAACATAAGCGTTTCTGTATGAGGGCATATATCATAACAGATTGGACAACTGTCTAAATTTTCAGAACAATCGTGAAGCCTCTTCGGCTTTTTATCCTCTATCTTTATTGTATGAATTGGACAAGCAGCTTCACATGCACCGCACAAAGTGCAAAAGCCAGGGTCTATTATTACACGTTTTAAATCGTTGAATGCTATTAGGCTGTGCTTTTCTTGTTGCATAATATTCCCTCACCTTAATTATGATAGAAACATGCTTAAAATGTTCACCTATTTTTAGAATATGGAAGGAAGCTGTTGTATTACGGGTTCTATAAGGTTTAGAATGATTGTGGGGTAGATTCCCAAAATGATTATTGCAGCAACAAAAATGAAAATTGGAATAAGCATTTTCTTTGGCTCTTTGACCTTTTCTTCAATTTTCGGTTCTTTAGCATACATGTAATTGATCAGTCTTAAAAGATACGCTGCTTGAATAACGCTTGTTAAAACACCTAACACCGCCAGCCATCCCATGTTTGCTTCTATAGCGGCTGTGAAAACAAGATATTTCGCAATAAACCCAGCGAACGGCGGGACACCCGCAAATGAAAAGGCGCTTAAAGTTAGGGCTAAACTTGTCAAGGGCATTTTCCGACCGATTCCAGAAATGCTTTCTAGCGTTTTAAATCCCATTTTGTTTAATATGCCTACTGCCATAAAGGATAGTGCCGTGGTTATTCCTCCGATGAAGAAAAAGTAGAGGTTACCCATAACCCCCAGAGGTGTTACGCTTGTTATTGCTACCAGGTTGTATCCTACATCAGCAATGCAAACGTATGCAAAGAGGCGCTTTACATTTCTTTCAGTTAAAGCAAACAAATTGCCAAGAACCATTGTTAATGCGGATAAAACTGCCAACATAAAAGTCCACTCAAAAACTTTAGGAGGCGTCAAAACATAGATGAGAACCCTCAACAAGACATAATAGCTTCCTTGGTCTACCAAGGCGGATAAAAAGGCTGAAGAAGAGGCTGGTGCTGCCGTGTATGCGTCAGGCAGCCACATATGAAACGGGACGATGGCTGCTTCAATTGCATATCCTGCTGCAATAAAAATAAAGGCTAAGGCAAGAATTTGTTTGTTTTCAAGGGCTATCAAAGCTTCTTTAACTGCCCAAAAATTGAGTGTGCCTGTAATGCCGTAAATTATTGAGAGTCCGTAGATTATGAAGGCGGAGGCGATGACTATCATAACCAAATATTTCAAGGTAGCATAAAAAGAGGCTTTAGTTCCGCCATATAGCATTAGGAAGCTTGAGCCAGCTGCCGTGGCTTCCCACAAAATAAAAAGCGTTAAAAAGTCTCCTGAAAAAGCAGTGCCTATCAAACAGCCAGTAATCATTAGCATAACAGCATAATATCTTCCAGAAGTTTTTTCGCTAAAACCTATGTGAAAGAGGCCGTAGAGAAAGACTATTGCACTTACTATCGTGAACATCACAGCCATATAAATCGAAACGGCATCAATTGAAAAAGTGCTTGAAAATATCAGTTGCGAATTTTCTGCAAATGTTACGTTAACTAAAGGTTGTGTTGTTGCCTGTTCGTAATATTTTGTGGCTAAGTTTGCAACAGCAAAGGCCGCACTAGCGTAAATTATTGAAAACCACACTAATGTGAGAAGTAGCTTTTTGTTTGCGTTTTTTATCTTACGTGCATACTTAAAAATTGGAAGCGTCAGAAGCGAGTAGACAACAAAACTTGCTATGGGCAGGCAAACATCCAAAATTTCCAACATAAGTTTCGCCCCCTTAAACAAAGCTAGCTGTTGTAATTAGTTGTATGAAAAATGTTGGCCACACCCCTAATATTACAACAAGCACCGTTAGAATAGCCATTGAGAATTTCATAGCCATTGGAGATTCTTTTACTTCTGCAATTTTTTGTGGACCTAGGAAAATGTGGGTCACGTATCTTAGAGCGTATGCCAGAGACAGAACGGTTGCCACAAGCATTAAGGCTGTTGGAAAAAGATAGAAGCCATCGTTGTTAATTATTTCAAAAGCGCCGATAAATATGAGAAATTCACTGAAGAAACATGCAAAAGGCGGAATTCCAGCTATACTTAGCGCCGAAGTTGCTGAAGAAGTTGCTGTCACAGGCATTTGACCGGCAAGTCCACCCATTTCACGGATATCGCGAATTTCAAGCTGCTTCATAAGGGCTCCAGCAGACAGGAAAAGCAAACCTTTACTAACTGCATGATTTACAAGATGCAACACCGTTCCCGTTATCGCATTTTGAAACGGAAACAAGGAAAGCCCGAAAAGAACATAACCCATGTGCGCTATGCTCGAGTAAGCGATTATCCTCTTCACATCGTTTTCAACTAAAGCAATAAAAGAACCGAAGAAGGCGGATATTACTCCAAACACCGCTAAACCATGCAAAAACAGGCTGCCAAAATCTGTTCCCATAATTGCTGGGAAAACAATTCCAAGTGATAAACGTAGTATGGCATATGCACCCGCACTTATTATTACTCCACTTAGAAGCGCAGACATTGGTGCTGGTGCCTCAGAATGAGCATCTGGAAGCCACATGTGAACAGGGACAACAGCCATTTTAACGGCGAAACCTACAGTTAGTGACAACAAAATCCACTTTACAAGGTCTGGCTCAACCAGCATTAAGGCATCTTTCGCCTGAAACATGTTTAGGTCACCTGTAACCATGAATATAGCGCCTATCCCCAAAAGCACAAAGACAGCACCTGCATGGGTGAAAATGAAAAATTTGAATGCTGCACGGTAAGGCTCTTTGTAGCCCCATCCGCCAATTATAAAATAGGCTGGGACAAGCATGAGTTCCCAGCAGAAATAGAAAAGCAACAGGTTAGAAGTTAGAAATACGCCGACTAGGCCTACAAAAAGCAAGGTCAAAAGTGCATAATATTCAGGTAAGCCTTTTCTTTCTTGCATGTAATTAATTGAAAAAAGCGCTGCTGCCACGATTAGGATTAAAGTTATAATTGCTAGGGAGAGGCTTATTCCATCCGCGAAAAGTGTTAAGGATGAGCCAAGAGTTGGAATCCAATAGTATGCTTCAACATATTGGTGTTCGGTGCTGTTGAGAACTGAAGGCACAATAGTGAAGAGTAACGCGATATCGATAACTGCAATTAAAGCGACTAGAAGTCCCGCTGCCTTCGCTTTTCGTTTTCCTATAAAATATACGATTGGAGTGGCAATAGAAGGAAGCAACAGTGTTAATAATAGTGCGTTTTGCATTTTTTCACCTCGAAAGAGTGAATATTATTAGTATTAGAATTATTAAAAATCCTAGGAGAACCGCAGCAATATAGTGCTGTAGAGATTCTGGATTTGCTCCTTTAATTTTCGATGCAGACACGACGGTTTTGTTTGCTATTACACCTAATATTTCATCAACAAGAATATCTAAGTAAATGTAGGTACTGTGAGCCAACCGGATAATGCCGCTTGAAACGTAGTAGGGTAGCCTTTCAAAAATGGTTACCTCAATACGATGAGCACCCCTAGCCACCAAAAGAAAGCCCCTAGCAACAATTTTTCCGTAGAACTCATCAAAAAAGTAACCATGCTCAAGAAGAACATTTATGGGCACCAGCAATCTCCGTTTTATTTTCTCCAGTATTTCAGACTTGTAATAATTAAGGTATACAGGGGTTCCTCCTAAAAAGAGGATAAACAGAAAAACAAGTGTGTGCCAACTGAAAACTTCGTTTATTCCCATCTGAACAGGAACGCCCATAAACTCTCCGATTAACGGTCCCAGAAAACCCCATGCAAAGCATAAAGCAGCCAGTATGCCTGAAGCAAATAGCATTATTTTAGGAGGCTCGTGTAGATGAACTTTCTTTAGATATTCTGATTTTTCTCGCAAGAAAATTAGAATAATAGATCTTAAAGTATAGGCGAAGGTTATTGCTGTAGAAGCATAGATTGTCAGTACAAGTAAAAGGCTTCCAGTCGACCAGAGGCTGTTTATGATGAAGCCTTTACTGAAAAAGCTTGCAAATGGAGGCACTCCTGTTCTAGCAAGCATGACGACTATGCTTAGTCCAAAGGTTATGGGCATTGCTTTTCTAAGGCCACCCATTTTTCGCATGTCACGAGTTCCTAACGCGTGAATGATTCCACCTATTGTGAGAAAGCCTAGTCCTTGGAAGAAAGCGTGGCTTAACATGTGGAATAGGCTTGCGAACCAGCCCAGCGAAGACGGAGAAGAGGCTGATCCTAATGCTGCTATCATGAAACCTATCTGGCTTATGGTGGAATAAGCTGGAACCCCTTTTATGTCAGGCGTGTGCAAGGCGAGAGTAGCACCAATCAATGCTGTTATTGCTCCTACCCAGGCTACGCAAGAAAGCCACATAGGAATAGCCGCAACCACCGGCCCAAATAAGATAAACAATCTTGCAAGCAAGTAGACCCCGGCTTTTACCATGGTTGCTCCGTGTAAGAGGGCGCTGACTGATGTTGGAGCTTCCATTGCACTGTAGAGCCATGTGTGAAGCGGCAGTTGAGCTGACTTGGCTATAGCCCCCCCGAGCATTAGAAAGGCAACGCTTGTTAGGGTGGGTAACGGCACATTGCTTACATGTTCGATTATGTAACGAAATGAAAAAGA
>PIXZ01000009.1 GCA_003601605.1 Candidatus Bathyarchaeota archaeon | reverse complement strand
GGAATCGTTGAGCTTTACCCTCCACAAGAAGAAGCTGTAAAACTTGGAGTTTTAGAAGGAAGAAACCTTGTCTTAGCAAGCCCCACAGCCTCTGGAAAAACCCTAATAGCCGAATTATGCGCCCTCAAACATCTACTGGAAAAAAACGGAAAAACCGTTTACCTAACACCTTTAAGAGCTTTAGCCAGCGAAAAATTCGAAGAATTCAAAAAATATACACGAATAAGAAAGAAAGACGCGAAAAGAGTGAGAATAGGTATAAGCACAGGCGATTTCGACAGCAGCGACCCATGGCTAGAAAGATACGACATTATCCTAACCACAAACGAGAAGGCAGACTCCCTTTTAAGGCATAGAACCAAATGGATGGATGAAATCTCCCTTATAGTCGCAGACGAAGTGCACCTGCTAAACGATGGTGAACGTGGCCCTACTTTAGAGGTTGTTTTGGCTAGGCTGATGCAGATAAACCCTGACGTCCAGATTTTGGCTCTAAGTGCCACCATAAACAATGTGGGAGAAATCGCTGAATGGCTGAAAGCCGATCATGTTACAACTGAATGGAGACCCATTCTTCTAAAAGAAGGAGTGATATTGCAAAACGAAATTCAGTTTAAAGATGGGGACGCCCGCAAAATAGAGAAGAAAACGAAAAATCCAGCCATAAACCTAGCTTTGAACACTATTAAAACGGGCGGACAAGCGTTAATTTTTGCTTCTACACGAAGAAACGCTGTTACACTTGCAAAAAAGGCTGCTGTTGAAGTTGAAGAAGCATTATCAAAACCAGTTAAACGAACTTTGGAGCACGAAGCAGAAAAAATCTTGGCTGTAGGCGAGAAAACACGGATAAGCGAACTTCTGGCGGAGCTTGTTAAACGCGGAACAGCCTTCCACCACGCTGGCTTGGGCAGTGGACATCGAAGACTGATAGAAAACGCTTTCAGAGAAGGAAAAATTAAGGTTCTAACCGCCACGCCTACCCTTGCTTTCGGCGTAAACTTACCAGCAAGAACAGTGATAATCCAAGATTATAGGCGATACGAGCCAGGTTATGGATACTATCCTATAAGCGTTTTAGAATACAAGCAAATGGCTGGAAGGGCTGGAAGACCCAAATATGACAAGGTTGGAGAAGCAATTCTCATCGCAAAAACCGCGGATGAAGCAGATTACTTGATGGAAAGTTATATTCTTGCCAGTCCAGAGCGCATATGGTCAAGACTGGCTGTAGAAAGAATCCTTAGAGGCCACGTGTTAGCAACGATTGCAGCGGATTTCGCTCGTAGCGAACGTGGAATCTACGAGTTTTTCGGCAGAACCTTCTACGCTTACCAATATGAGGTTAGCGCTATCAAAAATATGATAGCGAAAATTCTCAAGTTCCTTTACAACGAAGAAATGATTGACGTAGAAGGCGAAAACATTTTCGCCACAAGGTTTGGAAAACGCGTAAGCGAACTCTACATAGACCCAGTTTCAGCCGTAATAATTCGCAACGCCCTAAGACAAAAACCAACATACCTAACAGAGTTAAGCCTACTCCACATGATTGCCCACACACCAGACATGGGACCCATCTTAAGACCCTACTCACGCGAACTGGATGAAATAGCAGTTTTCATGGAAGAACACAAAGAAGAGTTTTTAACAAAAGTGCCAGACGAGTGGGAAGACCGCATAACCTACGAACAATTCCTCGGCGAAGTAAAAACAGCCATGGTGCTGAAGGCTTGGATTGAAGAAACAAGTGAAGACGAAATAATTGAAAGATTTAGAACACAACCCGGAGACCTTTATAGAACAATAGAAAACGCGAAGTGGCTTCTATATGCAACACACGAGCTAGCAACACTTTTCGGAAACAAAGAAGTATTACCATTAACAGTTGAGCTTATGGAACGAATAGAAAAAGGAGTGAAAAAAGAATTGCTGCCAATCGTTAAGCTGGAAGGAATCGGCAGAGTTCGCGGACGCATACTATACAACGCTGGATACAAAACAATAGAAGACATAAAAACAGCAGCAATCCGAGACTTGGTGAACTTGCCTCTAATAGGTCCTAGACTGGCGAAAAAAATTAAAGAGCAAGTTGGCGGTTTCGTGAAAAAGGAAGCATGGGAAAAACTTGGAAAAGAAGAAGAGTGGAAACAGAAAGCATTAACAGAATACTAAACCGTTTAGGGAACTATGCGTCATAGACGTCTTTAGAAAACTTTTGAAACGCTTTCGATTACTACACGCAATGTTCCGTCACATTCAACAATCAACTCTTTACAGACACGCCGACATAAATTGCCACACAAAAATGGGAAAATTGAAGATTTTGAATCCTAAAGTTCGATTTCCAATTCCCTTAGTTTCTCCTGTGTAGGTATTCCGTTAACCCACCCTCTCAGTTTGTAGTATTCATCCTTCATCTTTTCAAGTTCAACTATATGGCCCTTAGCAGGCCCCTCAGGCATCGGCTCCTCAAGTAGACGCTTAGGCAGTGTGTCGTCTTTCCCGTCAAATCCATATTTGTTAATGATCACCCTTTCGAGGTTATAGATTCTTTCACCAATTTTGAAAATTTCATCTTCGGTTAGGTTCCAGCCTGTAACAGCCGATAGGAGTTCTGCATAGTCTTTGGCTCCTAGGGCAAATGTGACAAAGAGACAATTAACAGTTGAATTGACAACACATGTAAAATCTTGGAAAATTTTAACCCATCTAGCCTTTCCTTCAGACGTTAATGGATCTATTTTTTCAGGCAATCCTATGATTTCCGGAGAAACGGTGTACCCGGTTACGTGACAGCCCCCTCTGTTTGCAGTCGCATAGTTTAACCCTATGCCTTTTATAGCCCTAGGATCATACGCTGGCATTTCAAGCCTCTTAACACTCATTGAAATCTCTGAATGCCCATAGATTTCACAGAGCTTCTTTGATCCCAGCGCCAAATACTTGCCGAATCCTGCCTTGTAAGCGGTGCGCCAGACAGCTTCAACCAAGGCTGCAGAATTGCCAAAACGTAGGTTTAATCCTTGAAGATCCTCTTCTGGGATAAATCCTTTTTCATTTAGTTCCATGGCTGCAGCTATGGTGGATCCCATGCTTATTGAGTCTAATCCAAGTTCATTACAGTAGTGGTTTGCCTTAACTACTGCGTCTAGGTCCTCAATCCCCGTGCTGCTTCCAAGTGCCCATATAGCCTCGTATTCTGGGCCTTCTGTGCTGAGAATCTGGAACGGCCCTGACTTTACGCTTGTAACTCTTCCGCATCCGATCGGGCATCCCCAGCATGCTCTTCTCCTGATTAGGTAGGTTTCAGCCAAAGTTTCTCCACTTATCTTTTCGGCATTCGGGTTTACACCAGTCTGCCAATTTTTGTAGGGCAATCCGCCAGCAGTGTTAATCACATTTACTAGAATTGCTGTACCGTATGTAGGCAACCCTTCTCCTGTCACCGAATTCTTTTTTAATGCATCAAGACATCTCTTCGAAATCTCCTCGAATCTCTCAGGCTCGGCTACTGGAACTTTCTTTTCCCCAGAAACAACTATGGCCTTCAACTTTTTGGAGCCCATAACAGCGCCTAAGCCTGTTCTTCCAGCCGCTCTGTGTTCGTCGTTCATTATGCAAGCTATATAGACGAGGTTTTCACCCGCTGGACCTATACACATAACACTAGTGTTTTTGCCTCCGATTCTCTTCTTTAAAGTCCTACACGTGTCAAACACGTTTTTTCCCCATAAGTCGCTTGCATCCCTTATCTCAGCTTCTCCATTTACAATGGCCAAGTAAACAGGCTTTTCGGAAGCACCCTCAACTAGGATTGCATCAAATTCCGAAAATTTGAGGAAAGGCCCCCATTCTCCACCGGAATTTGCACTTCCAATGGAACCTGTCAATGGAGACTTAAGAGTCATAACATGATATCTTCCTGACGATGGAAAACCTGGAATTCCTGTACCTGGACCAGTGGCAAAAATCAAAACATTTTCAGGTCCCAAAGGGTCGATGTCGGCTGGAGAGATACCCTTAGATTCGTATTCCTTGAGATACTGGTAGAGCATGTAGACGGCGTATCCTTTGCCGCCAAGGTATTTTCTCGCAACTTCCTCTGATGTCGATTCAACCTTTAGAGTTCTTGCAGTCAAGTTAACTCTTAAAATTTTTCCCATAAACCCATTTGGCAATTAAATCCCTCATTCAGAAAAGAGTAATACATAGGCATATATAATTTTGGCGAAAATGTGTTTACTAATTTTTGCTATTATTTGCCGTTAAACTGCTTTAAAGAATCTACATCGCGCTTTTCGACTTTTGCATCTACAACCTTTAGAGAAGGCCTCGAAAAGCTTAACATACAACTGAAGAAATTTGACATTTCAGTAAGCGTGATTTGGGAGAAAATGCGCCTAGTCCCTTAAAAACGTAAAAACCAAAAATCGATTGCAAGAAAAGAAAGAAATTGTTCTATTTACAGTGAGCGACTAAACTCTAGCTTTCTTTAAACCTCTTAACTTGAGATAACTACTTCCTTCAATTTCGCTGCACTTACCTATCATCCCTTAATTATACCTCTGGACTTACGTTCCTTCAGGGTTCTTTCAACCATGGACTCCACCTGCTTTAATGCAGTACCCAAGTAATTCTTTATATTTAAAGCATCATCAATCTCTTTCTCGCTTAATTTGCTACGTACAACTTTGTCTTCTAAGAGGGTTTCTTTGAAAGGCCTTTTTTCTATTTCGCTTTTTATTGTTAGTTTTCTCAGTAGTTCGTGGGCTTTTTGGCGGCTTACTCCCTTCCGTGTTAAGGCTATCATAACAGCTTCTGACATAACACGCCCCTGCGTTATTTCAATGTTTTTAAGCATACGCTCCTCGTCCACACGTAAATTAGCCACTATATTAGTCATTAAGAAAAGCATGTAATCCACCAAAATACATGCTTCTGGAATTATGAAACGTTCAGCAGAAGACTGAGTTAAATCACGCTCATGCCAAGTAACAACATTTTCTAAAGCTGGAACAACGAGGCTTCTAACGATTCTCGCCAGCCCACATATTCTTTCGCATGTTTCGGGATTTCTCTTATGGGGCATGGTTGAACTTCCCACCTGTTTTTCAGTTTCGAATGGTTCGAAAAGCTCGGCGATTTCTGGTCTTTGCAGTTCGCGGATTTCGGTGGCGAAGTTTTCAAGGGAAGTGGCAATCATCGCTAATAAGCATATAAGCTCGGCGTGGCGGTCTCTCTGCACAATCTGCGTAGAAATGTCGGCAGCCTTGATTCCTAAACGTTTCATGACAAGTTCCTGAATCTTCACGGCTTTATCACCTAGACCAGCCTGCGTTCCCACAGCACCACTCATTTTGCCAACTAAAACACGTTCCCTACACTGTCTAAGCCTCTGAATGTGCCGCGAAACTTCTCTCATCCAAACAGCAAACTTAAAACCTAAAGTGATGGGAAGCGCGTGTTGACCGTGAGTTCGACCAATCATCAATGTATCCTTGTATTTCAACGCTTTTTCAATAAGCACTTTCTCGAAACTGTTTAATCTTTTTTCTATAAGCGCCAAAGCCTCTTTTAATTGAAGCGCTATGGCAGTATCCACAATGTCATAGCTTGTAGCACCCAAGTGAACATAAGCACCGCTTGGACCACAAACTTCTGCAAGAGCCCTAACCAAAGAGGCAACATCATGCTTTATCTCACGTTCAATCTCCTTAACTCGGCTTAGCTTGACATGTTTTGTTGAAGCCATCGCAGCAATTTTTTCAGCATCCTTTCGCGGTATGTTTCCAACCTCTGCATGCGCCCAAGCCAACGCTGCTTCCACATCAAGCATTTTCTGCACACGCATCTCTTCCTCAAAAATTCGCCGCATTTCCGCGGTTCCATATCGCCCAGTATCTATAGGTAGAATAGGCAAATCGTGTCCCTCGCAAACAAATAAGACAATTAAAGATAAATGCCTTTTTTGCAGAAAATCGTTAAACATGTTCAGTTTGCGGCTTTAATAAGGACTAGTGTTTCAAAAAAGGGTAAAGCGCGTTCTGCAATAATTTTTGTCCGCAAACGTTTTTGCTCAAATCTGCTTAAAGTTTCATCAACCTTTGACAAGGTAGACTGCATTAAAAGAATGCATCCTTTCCTTTTCAAGTGTTTCGGCGCTTCGCAAATAAATCGGTCAATAATTTGTCTGCCGTTGATTCCACCACTCCATGCACTTTCTAACCAGTTTTTCACTTCAATGTTTTCTGAAGGCAAATATGGCGCATTAAAAAGAATCACATCAAACTTTACTCTAGTCCTAAAAGGCGCAAACAAGTCTCCTCGAACAAAAAACATCTTGTTTAAAACTTTGTTAGACTTTGCATTTTCTTTTGCACAACGAACAGCGTAAGGATTTATGTCCACTGCAACCACTTTTGACGCGTTTTTTGCGGCTATTATGCCTAGTATGCCACAGCCAGTGCCCATGTCAAGAACCTCACTGTTGTTTTTAACTTGCAGATTTTGAGCAAAAAGGAGGGAATCTTCAGCTGGCTCGTAAACGTTTTCCCAAACATTGAAGACGTATTTTTCGAAAAATACTTTTTTAGTTTGCCAAGGCATTTGCTAAAGCTCCAAAGTCTTCTGGCGCTAATTCCCTCACACGTCTATCACTGAAGGGGATATGGTCAAGCATTTTTGCATTGGTTTCCAATTTCTTGGGAAATCTACCTTTCACAAAAGAAAAAGCAGCGTTCTTGACTTTTCTGTTGCGTTGGGTGAAAAGCAATCGCGTTAGTTGCCAAAACATTTTTTCGTTTTTCAAAGAGAAAGGCGGCGGTTTTTTAGGTTTTAATCGGACTATAACTGAATCTACTTCTGGCTGTGGATAAAACATCCACGCGGGAACTTCATCCAAAAGTTCAGTTTCCACGTAATAATACGCTACAACAGTCAACCACCCGTATTTTTCACTTCCAATAGGAGCGGCAAGCCTTTGCGTAAATTCTTTTTGAAAAATTAAAACTGCACATTCAAAATTTTTGTGGAAGAGCCACTGCAAAAGTTGGGAGGAAATGTGGTAGGGTGGTATGGAAACCACTTTATTGAATTGGGGAATTTGAACTTTTAACACGTCGCCTTTTATTATCTTCACGTTACGAACATCTTTGAGCTGTTCTTGTAAACATTGCACAAGCTTTGAATCGATCTCAACAGCCAATACAAGTTTACATTTTTCCGCCAGAAATCGTGTTAGAAAGCCCAAGCCAGCGCCAACGTCTAACACCACGTCATCAGAACCAAGTGAAGCAAAAACAGCCAAATCATTAAAAATCGAAGGCTCAACCATAAAATTTTGTCCCAAACGTTTCTTCGGAAAGATTCGATATCTTCGAAGCAAAAACTTCGTTCTTTTTAATAAGCTCATACCACACCATTCAAAAGCAATTATAGCCTAGTGAGACCTTGTGAACAACCGATACTTGCTTTCTCCAGCCAACTCCTCCAAAACCCTCTTAGTAATGAGCTTAACAGGATTTGGCAATTCCGTACGCTTCTGCAAATCATCAAAACTCTCAAAAGGTTTTCTCTCCCGCTCATTTATCACCTGCCACATATACTTTTTACCGATTCCAGGAATCAGCTCCAAAGCATGCATTCGCGGAGTCACAGCTCTAGCAGTATTAAAAAAGTTAACAAACCACTTCTCACGGTTTAAAACTATTCGGCTGATTACTGATGGAAGCTCCGCCTTCGCAGCAGCAGTTAACTCGTCATAGCTTACCCGCCCAATAATATAGGTAATTTCTTCACGGGCATCCTTCCCCACATAAACACGGTCATGGGGCTTAAGCACAACACCCTCTTTGGCTAACGCTTCCAAAAGAGTGAAAAATTCTTCGCCGATAAGCTGAACGAGAGCTCCCGCTCTATAACCAGCCCTTCCTGACACACGTATTCCCGGACGCCCGTGAGGCAGGAAGTCTAAAACGTAGGCGTATTCTTCGTACCGCTTTTCCATCATACCCGCCTTTATTTTTACTCTTTTATAGCTTAAAAATAGTGGTTGTTAAATTGCCTATTTCAATTTTCTATGCTTATTCAAGAGTTTAACTATTGCTTCTAACTTTGAAGTTTCAATAATTTTTCTCCCGCCCGCCAGAAAAACCCTTAACTCTTCAATGCTTTGCGGCATACAATTAACTATTTGAATAGCCTCCTCTTCCTCTAAGCCAAATTCCTCTACAAGTTTCCCTATGAGTTTTTCAGCTGTTTCAGCATCTACTTTAGAAAATTTTGAAACATAATCTAGAGTGCGGCGTTGAAATTGGTCTAGATTTTCTTCGCCTAGAGACTCTAATAGTTTCTTAACCTGGGGAAGGGTTAGCAGCTTTTCTTTTTCACTTTTTTCTGTCATTTTAATCATGCCTTATAAGGTTCTAGGTGTTCGGGTCTAACAATTATTTCTTTAGTGGCGTCTCCTTGTGTTACGCTTATAACGTAGCTTCGCCCGCGCTTGTCAACAACTGTGCCGATTTTTCCATGATAACGCTTATGAGGCATTCCCTTATGAACGCTGGGGTCGATTTTAATGACCACGCGGTTTCCAGGCTGGTATTCGTGTAAAAGTTTGCTTATTTTTATTTTGCCTCGTTCCCGAGGCTTCTTTTTTAGAAGACGCCTTGTTCTTGTGCGGTATCCTTTTGACCCTTTCATTTTTTCACCCTTTTTCTAATCACCCATAATAACGTTTAAAACATCTAGTTTTAGAGGCTTCGCTTTGTTATTGAGAAGTTCTGAAACGTTTGGTGTGGTTCTTCCTTCATCACCTGTCACCAATTCTTTAACATAAAGGCCTCCTTGACATCGTATTTTCATTTCCGCCTTTTTGGGCGACAGTTTCTTTACTTTAACCTCGTATATGTACTTTTCCCGTGTTAAATCCGCCCGTCTATGTAACACGCGTAAGGGGGTTCTCTGTTTAACAATGGTGTTGGATAGTTTCTCCTCTAAAAGACGTAAATCCTTGGCTGTAATTCGGTTTTCAAATTCTATTAGAACGCGATACTCCTTTTGGGCGGTTTCTGCCTTTTTCAATTTCCTAACAACGTTTTTGTTTGCAGGTTTTAAATCTGAAACTTCAACCTTGCCTTCTGCATAGGCATTTACAATTCTTTCCAATTTTTTAAGGTTTAGAAATCGTTTTTTAGGCTTTGTAATCTCTATCACGAAGGGTCTACCTTTACCTAGCATACGCGCGTCAATGTCCTCTCTTCCAGAGGCGTGAAAAGAAGCTTTTTCGCCGCCAGTCTCGTCGAGGAACGGTTTTGCAATTATTTCTTCTACAGATTCTGGATACATTTTTCCAGTCCAGTTGCATTTTTCGCATCCTTTACCTCGGCAGTTTGAACAGAACCACTTGGATTGCGGTATGTCCCTAACCAGTTTTCTATATCGCCCAGCAACGTAAAGAGGGTTTACTTGAAGCCTTATTTTCTCAGCGAAGGGGTCGACAAGCACTACTATGTCGGGTTTCTTATGGTCTACGGTTTTGCCGCTTTCTTGGATGATTTTCTTTCCTAAAATTCTTCCAAACTCGTTTCGCATGTTTTCGCCGTAATTTACTTCAAACTTTGCTCTAAACTCATCTTCACGTTCCTCAACCGAGAAAGGCAGTTCTATGCCAACTAAAAAGTTTTCAAACTCGTAATTTTTAAGCTGTTTTATAGCTTTTTTAGCAAGATTGTCAAGAATCGCAAATTTATTTTCGCATAAAAAGCATTTTTTAGGAGCACTTTTTTCTGGAACCCTCTTTCTCATTTTTTTCAGTGTTTCTTTTGCGATTTCTGAAAACCCGTTAGTCGCAAGAACTTTTAGAATTTTTATGCCATGTTTACTTTTAGATATGGACAAGGCGTGTGCCTTTAACGTTAAAGCGAGTTTGATAGCTTTTCCCCTTTCGTGGTTTTCTATTCCGCGGCCTAGAAGGGCGAATTGTCTTCCTAAACAGTGGTCGCATAAAGGATGTTTTTCCAGCATTTGAAATGCTTTTTCTAAAATATCTTTGCTCATTTGGCAAGTCATTCCGAATTAAGTACTGGTTTATTTAAATTCAAAGGGCATTCCTTTGCCAAAGAACGGTAATTTCTTTTTCTTTCGCAGCATTTTTATCATCCGCCGCATCATCGAATACTGTTTTAGAAGCTCTTTCACTTCTTTTTCGCTTGTGCCAGAACCCCTTGCCACACGCCGTATTCTAGAAGCATTAAAGATTTTCGGGTTTTCCTTTTCTTCAGGCGTCATGGACTGTATCATTACACGCCATTTTTCTAGACGGTCTTCAGCCATGCTAAGCATGTCTTCTGGTATGTTATACGACATTCCTGGAATCATTTTCAAAAGTTTTCTGAAAGGCCCCATACCTTTCATGGCTTCGAACTGTTCATACATGTCTGTAAGCGTGAATTTGCCGCTCAAAATGGCTTTAGCCTTTTTTTCTGGAACTTTAACTTCTGCCTCGCGTACTTTTTCAAGCAGAGTTTCAAGGTCGCCCATTCCTAAAAGGCGTCCAACAAAACGCGAAGGAACAAAAGGCTCTATATCCCCTATTTTTTCGCCTGTGCCAATGAATTTTATTGGTGCTCCTGTGGCTGCAACTGCTGAAAGGGCGCCGCCTCCGCGGGCTGAACCGTCTAGTTTTGTGACTAGGATTGAACCTATAGGGGTTGCTTCGTTGAACGCTTTGGCTTGAACCATGGCTTGCTGGCCTATTGTGCCGTCGATTACTAGCATGATTTCGTCTGGTTTAATGTTCTTCTCAAGCATCTTCATTTCTTTTATGAGCTCTTTTTCTTCTTTGTGGCGTCCCGCAGTGTCCACTATGATTATGTCCTTGTCTTTGAACAATTTTAATCCTTCAAGGGCTATTTTAACAGGGTTTTTCTCTTTCGGATTGCCGTATAAAGGAACGTTTATTCTATCCGCCAGTTGTTGGAGCTGGGCGTATGCTCCTGGTCGATAGGTGTCAGCGCATACAATGGCTGTTTTAAGCCCTCTTTTTTGGAAGTATCTTGCGAGTTTTGCTGCTGCTGTGGTTTTTCCGGAGCCTTGTATTCCGACAAGCATTATGATATTTCGTTTTCCGGGTTCTATTTTTATTGGGGCGGGTTTTTCTCCTAGAAAACGTGTTAGTTCTTCGTAGACTACTTTTATCACATGTTCACGTCTAGATATGCCAGGTGGAATTTTTTCTTTTAATGCGCGGTCTTCTATTTTTTTGGATATGTTAAGGACTAGTTGGACGTTGACGTCTGCTTGGAGTAGGGCTCTTTGTATGTCGCGGACAAGTTCTTTGACTGCTGCCTCGTCTACGATGGATGCTCTGAAAATCTTTTTAATGGCTTCGTAAAGTGATGAGCCTAAACGTTCTAGTGCCATGGTTTTCCTCTAGATTTAAACTTTAAACGGCTTTAAATAGTATTCCGCTCTTTAAGTTTAATCCCATAACATTTTTACACTCTACTGTGTAGAAGTATGCTGAGGTTTAAGCTTGAGTGAAGAAGTTAAAATTATAGAAAAGAAGGAAATTCCTTCGGGGGCTGTGATGATTTTCGGATTTCCCGACGTGGGGTTAGTCGGTGTTATAGCTGCTTCACATTTAATATCTGAACTTAACGATTTAGAAGAAGTTGCATATATGGAATCGAAACTGTTGCCCCCTTTAATCGTTTTGCATGAAGGACTGCCTCATTCGCCGATAAGAATTTTTGGAAACCGCGAAATCCTTTTGGCTGTTTCAGAAACCGCAATACCCGCGGACGCCTTATACGCTATAATGTACGCGTTAATCGATTGGGGAAAGAAGAAAAACGTTAAAATGATGATTTCGCTAAGCGGCATTCCAGTTCAAAATAGACAAGACATAGAAGAACTGAAAGTTTTTGCAGCTGCTTCAAGCCCCGAAATCCTAAAAATGCTTCAAGATAAGGGTATAGAAATTTTAAGAGAAGGATATATGGTTGGTCCCCAAGCAATAATGTTGCAGAAATGTGCACAGTTAGGTTTGCCAGCACTTACACTGCTTGCACAATGTTTTCTCAATTATCCAGACCCCGAAGCAGCCGCGGAAATATTAAAGCAGCTTACGAATATTGCTGGAATAAAGGTTGATGTTTCAAAACTTCTGGAGAAAGGCGAAGAAATTCGGTTAAGAGCAAGGGATATTATGAGACGTACTCAGCAAGAGCTTACTAAGATGAAGAAAACGCAGGAATATGATATTCCATTGTATGTTTCGTAATGGAGGTTTGGAACATGTCTGAAAGGAGAAGGCGTTCAATCTTCGATATTATCGACGAATATTTTGAAAGTCTAGAGGAATGGGCTGAAAGATTCACGGAAAGATTTATGGACAGACCGAGTTGGAATCAGAGGACATGCACAATTGAACCTCTACGCGACATAATGGTTACTCCTACAGAAGTTATCGTAACTGTTGACTTGCCATACACGGAAGAAAGCACAATAAAGGTTAAGCCCATAGATAACAGAACTATTGAAGTGTCAGCGAAAATGAGAAGGAAAATTCATTTTGACGAGCTCGGAATAACCCATTGTAAAGGTGAGTTTGAAAAACTTCATTGTCAAACACGCATCCCAGTGCCGGTTTATATGGACAAAATGGAAGTTCGCTTTAAGAAGGGAATTTTAGAAGTTCACTTGCCACGCAAACATGAATACCATATTCCAATAGAATAGGCATGTGAAGTCTCAGCGCTGAGTTTACAAAGCGTCTTCACAAATCAGACGGCTCTTATCGCATCATCGACTTCAATAAGAATGCTAGTAACACTGCAAAATAAACTTTAATGGAAAATCTTAACAATAAGCTCCGATAAAACATGACTATTTGGCGGTGTAAGCTGTATGACTACAGAAAGAGCAATCCAATTTGCCACGTTTATTCTATTACTGGTGGGGTTGTGTGGGTTAAGCGCTTGGGCAAGCTACGCTTACGTGGGAGAGACGATGTTGAAGGTTGCTGGAATCGCCTTAAGTTGGGGAGTAATCCTTCTAATCCTATACTTAGGGTTCAAAAAGCTAGATTGGGACTGGTGGAGCTAGGCAGACTACTTTACCCTTACTATTTTTAGCTTACCGAGAATCCTCCAATACTCAATTTCAACGCCCGAAGTAAGCTTCGCCTTTAACTCCTCATCTTCTGGAAAGGGTGCATCCAAATATTCATAGGTTTCTAAATCCATTATTTGAACGCTTGAAGGATTAATAGCAAAAACTTGTCCACTTCTCTTCTCAATTATTGGAACTTCAGCACTTGCGTCTACAGGCTTTACTATGCTCCTTTTGACACCGTCAAAAATGCCTATAGCAACGATTCTTGCCTTTGCAGAGCCGTGTTTTCCAGGTTTAGACTTGGTAATGTCCACTATACGGCATGGCTCATTATCAATAATCATGTATCCGCCGACCCGTAAACTTCCAACATCCACAGGTTTACTCATTCTCCCATCCAACCATTTTCAGCATTTAACCAAAGCAAATTAAAACAACACTCATATATAGATTAAGGTGTCGCTAATACTGAAGGGAACAACATTTGTTTAAAACTGTAGGTTTGGTCGCCCGCTTTGACAAGAGAACTGCAATAAAACTTGCAGAAAAACTAGCCAAACGTTTGAAAGAGAAAGGATTGAAGGTTTACGTAGAAGATACCTTGGCGGAAAAAACAAACATAGAAGGCATCAGCATCCCCCTCGAGAAGATGAAGACAGATTTTATAATCACCATAGGTGGAGATGGAACAATTTTAAGAACATGCGTCTCAATTCCAAAGCCAGAGCCTCCACTGCTCGCTATTAACATGGGGGTTCGCGGATTCTTAACCGAAGTAGAGCCGAAAAACACGTTTACTGCCGTGGACAAATGCCTAAAAGGAGAGTTTAAAATCGAAAAATGTATGAAACTTGCAGTAAAAGCAGACGAAACACGGTTTCCAGACGCCTTGAACGAAGTGCTGGTTTCAGCGGATGAGCCTGCAAAACTGCTTTACGCCAGAATCTTGAAAGATAAAGAACCCATTTTAAGCTGCCAAGCTGATGGGTTAATGGTGGCTACGCAAACTGGCTCTACAGGGTATTCGCTTTCAGCAGGGGGACCAGTTTTAGACCCAGGTGTGAACGCTTTTGTTTTGACGCCTATTTGCTCCTTAAGTGTTTTCCGTTCCATAGTTTTTCCCGCAAACTCAAAGCTTACAATAGTTGTTGAAAGACCAAAAAAATTTCTGGTGGTAATTGATGGACAACACCGTAGAATAATAACTTCTAAAGCTTCAAGTATAACAGTTACACGGTCGTCTTATGAGACGTCTTTTATTAGATTTCAAGAAAACTTCTACAACCGTTTAAGAAGTAGGCTTATTTTTAAGGGAGCCTGAAGAGGCATAATGAACGAGAAAAGGGTAATAGTTTTAGACACTTCGGCTTTTGTTGCTGGTTTTGACCCTTTTTCAATAAGTGAAAAACAGTATACTGTTCCCTTGGTTAGGGACGAGCTTTCCAAAGGTTCTATGTCTTGGATTAGGTTTAAAGCGGCTGTGGAAAATGGGCTTTTGAAGGTTAAAAAGCCGGATAAAGTCTTTGTGGAGAAAGTTAGAGAAGCGGCAACGTTTCTGGGAGACTCCTTTTTTCTTTCAAAGGCAGACATGCAGGTTTTGGCTTTAGCCTTGCAATTGAAAACGCGTGGATGCGAAGTGTCCATCGCCACAGACGACTATTCCATACAAAACGTTGCCAATCAGCTTGGAGTAAAATTCGCTTCGTTAGCAACTTTTGGCATTCGCTTTCGTTCAAAATGGGTAAGGTATTGTCCAGCATGCCACAAGAAATATCCGGCAGACTATAAGCATGAAAGATGTGAAGTTTGCGGAACCATGTTAAAAAGGAAAATGTTAAGAAAAACCACGTTAAAAGAATAAAATCTTAACAGACTAGCATTCTGGAGTGGTAAGTTGTGAGTGTAATAGAAAAGAAAACTGTTTACTTTCGTGAGGCTGGCGCTAAAAACACGGATTTGCTTCTGAAAATTGTTAAAAATTATGTGGAAAAAGAGGAAATAAACGACATTGTGGTTGCTTCGACAACTGGCGAAACAGGCGTTAAAGCGGCGAAAATTTTTAAACCAAGAAATGTTGTGGTGGTTACGCATCATTTTGGTTTTCGCGAACCTGGAAAAATAGAGTTGTTAGAAGAGAATAAAAGAGAAATTATTGCCAATGGAGCGAAAGTTTTTACTGGTACGCATGCTTTAAGCAGTGTCGAGCGTGCTATCCGCAAGGATTTTGGCACTCTTCAAGTTCTAGAGGTTATTGCCAATGTGCTTAGACTTATGGGAGAAGGCACGAAAGTATGTGTGGAAATTACTCTTATGGCGGCAGATGCTGGTTTGATTCCGGTTGACAGAGATGTTGTTGCCATAGCTGGGACAGGCAGAGGTGCAGACACTGCTCTTAGAATAAAGCCTGTAAGCACTGCAAGATTTTTTGACCTAAAAATAAGGGAAGTCGTTGCCAAGCCCAGTAACTTCTAAATTTTATGGCTTGCCGATACGCTAAAATCGATAGCCCCCCCTCTATATTTTCCCTGAATTGTATGTGGATGTTTAGCCGAAGGGTTAAATGTCGATGCTGTCGCGTTTGCTGAAGTAAATTATGTCTGTATGCTCGGTATAACCACATTTTTTGAAAAGCTCTTTGGATGGTTTGTTATAATCTTCAATTAAAACACAAAAAATGTGTATTCCACGCTTTCTTAGTATTTTCTCTGATTCTCTAATTAAAGTGGCGGCAATTCCACGCCCTCTGTATTCTGGGTCGACAGCTAAGCGGTTAATCCAGCCCTTGCGTGTGTCGCTGCTTATTATGACCGTGCCTACAAGTTTGCCATTTTCGAAAACACCTAAGAAAAATTCTGGGTTTTCTCTCATCTGCTTTTGTATGGCTTCTTTGCTGTCTCTTCCCTTAGGTTTGAAAGGCAGTCCAGCCCGAGACCAAAGTTTAACTATTTCTTCGTAGTCGTTTATTGTGAGTTGTTTAATTTCCATAAAGGATGCACTAGACGGCTGTCTTTTCTTTTTCAACTTCTTTTGTTACATCTTCAATTATTTCTAAGGCAGCGTCTACAAGCTCCCTTGTGATGTTAAGTGGAGGTGCAAACCTGATTGTGGATGTCCCGCAGGTGATTACGGCTACTCCTCGTTTCCATGAACGCATCATAATTTCTGAAGAGTGCTTCGGTGCTGGTTTTTTGCTTTCTTTATTTTCCACGATTTCCATGCCTATCATTAAGCCCTTGCCTCTTACATCGCCAACTATTTCGCTCTGTTCTTTCAGTTCTTCGAGACGTTTAAGAATGTATGTGCCTTGTTTTGTAGCGTTTTCTAAAAGCCTTTCCTCTTTTATGACCTCTATAACAGCGTTAGCAGCGACGCATGAAAGCGGGTTTCCGCCGAACGTGCTGGCATGGGAACCGCCGACCCAGTCCATGACCTTTGCTTTGGCGATGGTTGCGCTTAATGGCAGCCCCGACGCTAAAGCTTTTGCAGAGCAGATTACGTCTGGTTCAACATTCCAGTGTTCTATGGCAAACCATTTTCCAGTCCTGCCCATACCCGCCTGCACTTCATCATCAACCAGCAAAATACCGTATTTGTCTGCAAGTTTTTTCAGCCGCTGGAAGTATTCTGGTGGTGGAACCACGTATCCCCCTTCACCTTGGATCGGTTCAAAGAGTATGGCTGCAACTTCCTCTGGAGGCACGTATTTTTTTAAAACGAATTCTTCAATAAAGTCTACGCACCAGTAGTGGCAGTCAGGATACGTTTGTTTAAAGGGGCAGCGGTAACAGTAGGGGTATGGCACGTGGGTTACGCCTGGCATTAACGGGAAGAAATAGCGGCGTTGGACAGGTTTGCTTGCTGTAAAAGACAAAGCACCTGTAGTGCGTCCGTGAAAAGCGCTTATGAAACCTAAGAACTGTTGCTTGCGGGTGTGCCATTTCGCAACTTTTATGGCTGCTTCTACCGATTCGGCTCCACTGTTTCCAAAATAGACTTTTTTATCAAACCCGCCGGGAGTTATCTCGGCAAGTTTCTCAGCTAATTCAACAACTTCTCTGTAATAGAAGTCTGTGTTTGAATAGTGGAGAAAACGGTCACATTGATTTTTTATTGCCGCAACCACTTTGGGATGGTTGTGTCCCACATTTAAGCAGACCAAGCCAGAGTTGAAGTCTATGTATTCATTCCCATCAATGTCTTTAATTATACAGCCCTTCCCAGAGTCGACGACGAGAGGGTAAAAACGCACGTAAGAGGGGGAAATGAACTGTTCATCTTTTTTGATAAGTTCTCTTGCTTTAGGTCCGGGTGGTGTAACAACTATTTTGGGATAAGCGCTCATCTCTATTCACCAGAGGGAAAATAGGATTATGAGAACGGGTTTTATATAATTACCTCTTCTTTCTCATAGAATCCTAACATAAGGAATTAGTAAAAGATTTATATTCCAAAATAGGGTGGCTATGCGCATCTGAATTGTTGGTAGGCTGGAAAGGCTTGTTTATGGTTTGACAAGGGCTATTTCTATGGATGAAACGTTGGCTTTCTGTCCCTCGGCTCTTGTAACTTCTTCTGTGCCTATGGTTATGTTTTGCAGTTGTACGTCTTTCACAAAGGCTCTTCGCAACAATTCAACAGTGTCCACGGCTCTGCTGATTGCCCGTCCTCTAGCTTTCACAATAACTTTTTTGGCGCCAGAATTGAAGAACGTTAGACAGGCAACCACATAGTTCATCACTGGTTTTTTGCCGATTAAAACAATGTTTTCGCTAGGAGAGGGTGTTTTTGGCTGTGGCTTTTCTTCTTCCTTTGGTGCGGCTTCTTTTTCCTGTTTTTCTTCTGTCATACTATACCTCCTTAATTTTATAGCTAGCAGTATAGGTAGCGGTGGAAAGTTAAACTATACCATAAGCTTCGGTGTTCTTATATTTTTCCGTGCAGTGCAAAATCAGACACACTGCTAGACGCTAATTTACGATACCGTTCCCAGTCTTCATCCACCCATTTCTGAATCTTTTCAATGTCGCCCTCTTTTAATGTGCGGAATCTGCCTTGCAACGCCAAATATTCCTTTACAGGTTTACGTTTAGCCTTGTCAACCAGTCGGTCGCTTGGAGGGTTAAGCTTAAACTTTCCATATTCAATTTCAAAAAGCACCCACATACCCGTTTGAACTGCAAGTCTTCCAATTTCTACGGTTTTGCTCGTATCATAGCGCCATCCCGTGGGACACGGTGCAAGTAGATGGATAAATTTTGAACCTTTTATTTCCTTAGCTTTCCTAACCTTGTTTATGAAGTCCATAGGATAGGATGGGCATGCCGTTGCAACATAGGGAATTCTGTGGGCAGCCATTATAAAAGCCATGTCTTTTTTCCGCTGCCTTTTCCCTGTGGGGGTTGTAGTGGTCCACGCGCCATAAGGTGTTGCACCACTTCGTTGTATCCCTGTATTGCCGTAAGCCTCATTGTCATAGCAGATGTAAATGAAGTTTGTTTCTCTCTCAACCGCTCCAGATAAAGCTTGTATCCCTATGTCAAATGTTCCACCATCTCCAGCCCAGCTAACCACAGTTACGTCTTTAACACCCCTTTGACGCAAAGCTGCAACAACCCCAGAGGCTGTAGAAGCCGCTGTTTCAAACAGCATGTTCTGAACAGGCACAGCAAAAGAGGTGTAGGGGAAAGGCCCAGGAATAACTGATGTGCAGCATGCTGGAACAACCATAATCACTTTATTTCCCAGAGCTTTAAAGAGCAGGCGAAGCGAGATGGCTAAGCCGCAGCCAGCACATGCAATGTGGCCTTTAAGCAGATATTCTTCTCGTGAAAGTTCTCTTATTTGTTTCATCATATTTTTCACTCCTTTAAATCAACCCATACAATTTCCTTTTCAACTTCACCCTTTTGCATCCACTCTGCTGATTTTTTGGCAATTTTTTCAATTGTTTTGAACGACACATCTCTTCCTCCTAGCCCTGCAATAAATCCTGCAATTAATGGACGGTCTTTTTGGTTGTAAAGCGCCGCTTTTGTTTCTTCCGTGAGGAAGCCTTCCATTCCAAAGGATATAGCACGGTTTATTATAGTAAACATTTGAGTGTTTTCTGCAAGTTTTCTGATTTCTTCTTTTGGAAATGGACGGAAAACTCGAACTCTTGCAGTTCCTATTTTTAAGCCTTCCTTGCGAAGATTGTCCACAGCTGTTTTAGCTTCGCTTCCCAGTGTTCCCATTGTTAGCAGTATTAAATCTGCATCTTCACATCTGTACTTTTCAACAAGTCCACCGTGTTCAAACCCAAAATATTTACCGTATTCTTTATCTATTTCTGGAATAAGCTGTTTGGCGTTTTCCATGGCTTCGTGAATCATGTAACGAAATTCCATATACCACTCTGGCGGAACTATGTTTCCATGGGAAAACGGGTTGTTAACATCCAAAAACCATTTAGGCTTATATGATGGCAGAAACTCATCAATTCTCTCTTGATCTGGAATTTCAACAGGCATATACGTATGGGACAAAATGAACGCTTCTGAACAAATCATAGCGGGCAAAAGAACACGCTCATTTTCACAAAGCTTGTAAGCCTGAATTATCGTGTCAAAAACTTCTTGGTTATCAGCACAGTAGAACTGAATCCATCCAGTGTCCCGTTGAGACAAAGAATCCGTCAAATCAGCCCATATGTTCCAGCCTGGTCCCAAGGCACGGTTAACAACAGGCATTATGATTGGTAATCGGGAGCCAGAAGCCCAATGCAAAGCCTCATGCATAAGTGCTAAACCATGAGAAGATGTTGCTGTAAAGGTTCTAACCCCCCCAGCCGCTGCACCTATACAAGCTGCCATAGCGCTATGCTCTGATTCAACACGAATGTACTCAGCCTTCATTTCTCCACTTTCAACCATCTCAGCTATTCTCTCAACTATTGACGTTTGGGGTGTAATTGGATATGCAGCAACAACTTGAACTCTCGCAGCCTTTGCAGCGTAAGCTGCAATGTGATTCGCCGTGTCAATTACTGTTTGCACCATCTTACCTTTCCTCCCTTTGCATTAGTATCACGCCACAGGGACACTCGTTTGAGCATATCCCACAGCCTTTGCAATAATCATAGTCAAATTCGGGTTTATTGTCGCTGTTCAACTCCACAGCCGCATCAGGACAGAAAATCCAGCAAATGCCACAGGCTCTGCAGTAGCCGCAGCTGAAGCATCTTTCAGCTTCTCTTTCAACCTCTTTTAGACTTATGCCTAAAGTCTCTTCTTTAAATGATTTTAATCTCTCCTCAGGTTTCAGTTCAAAGGGTTCCGCTCTCTTTTCTAACTCATAATATTCAACGTTTATCTTCTCAAATTCCACAGGTTCTTCCAGAGGCTCTTCAGGCTGTATTGTTTCTCCTTTTAGGTAACAGTTTATGCTTTTAGCTGCTTTTCTTCCAGATGCTATGGCTTCAATAACCGTTGCTGGACCCGAAATTAGGTCTCCTGCCGCAAACACGTTTTCTTCGACGAAACCTGTAGCCGAATCTGCTTTTATCCAGCCTTGCTCGTTGAGAAATTTTTCAGGAACCCATGCGATGTTGGGGCTTTCACCTACGGCTTTTATTACTGCGTCAAATTCTAGCGTGAATTCTGAACCTTCAATTGGTATTGGCTTTCTTCTTCCAGTTGCATCCGGCTCCCCAAGCCTCATTCTAACGCATT